>CAZNBG010000188.1:0-6503 GCA_964570915.1 uncultured Nitrospira sp.
TAATTAACACACAAATCGGGAACTACCCACCCCACCGGCAAGCCGTAAAAGGCGTATAGCAGTTCTTCACGCGCCGCGACAGCTCAAAAGCATTCTACGTCGGGACGTGGGGTGCCATGACTTCAGCCGCAAGATTCCGCTCTCACTCATCGCCCAACTTTGACAGCGCCTGTCGAGAAGTTCATACTTTTTATCTCACTCTGCTCTGCGACCGTTGAAGACGCAACCGCCCACACCATCAGAAAGGTGGATGAGTTGGGTATTTCCCGCAATCACACATCTTTCGGAACGTCACAACGGTCCGACTTGTGCAACTGAGTCCTTGTGGGAGATGCCGCACGCGTCGCGTGATTTTCAAACTCCGAAGGAGGCCGACATGCCGAAGATGACTGCGGTTCACATTCAGTCGCCGGGAGGCCCGTTCGAAGTCGTTACGCGGGAGATCCCCTCTCCCGGGACCAACCAGATCCGCATCAAAGTGCAGGCCTGTGGAATCTGTCATAGTGACCTGTTTGTGAAAGAGGGCTATTGGCCCGGGCTGCAATACCCCCGCGTGACGGGCCACGAGGTGGCTGGAGTCGTCGACGAGATTGGCGCGGGTGTGACGGTATGGAAGAAGGGGCAGCGGGTCGGTGTGGGGTGGCATGGCGGACATTGCGGCCAGTGCACCTCCTGTCGCCGGGGCGATTTCATGGGCTGTCAGTATTTCCAGGTCACCGGGTTCCAGGAAGACGGCGGCTATGCGCAGTACATGGTCGCTAGGACCGAAGCCGTGGCGGCGATTCCTGATACGCTTTCGCCGGCAGAAGCAGCCCCTCTCCTGTGCGCGGGCGTTACCACGTTCAATAGTCTACGGCATAGTGGAGCGGTCGCGGGAGATCTCGTGGCTGTGCAAGGTCTGGGTGGACTCGGCCATCTTGGGGTCCAGTTCGCGAGCAAGATGGGCTTTCGCACGGTAGCCATCGGTCGCGGCAAAGACAAGGAGGTCCTGGCCCTGAAGCTTGGAGCCGCTCGCTATCTCGATACAGAGGCCGTCGACGTTGCGAAAGAACTGACGTCTCTTGGAGGCGCGTCGGTGATTCTGGCGACCGCACCGGACAGCAAGGCCATGTCGGCGCTCGTGGACGGGCTTGGAGTGGGAGGGCAACTGCTCGTGGTCGCGGCGTCGGCCGATCCGATCAGTGTGACGCCCGGCCAACTCATTCTCAGCCGCCGGTCCATTCAAGGGTGGCCGTCAGGGACCGCTCGGGATTCAGAAGACACCTTGAACTTTTGCGCCCTCACGGGGATTCGGCCCATGGTCGAGGCACTGCCGCTCGAACAAGCGGCGGCCGGCTACGAGCGGATGATGAGCGGCAAGGCGCGCTTCCGCGTGGTGCTGACGATGTGAAATCGGATGACCAGGCAATCGAGAGATACCGTTGGACGCGGCGCCTGGCGCGCCGCCGACCCCGTTTACCACATTCAACCCAAGGGAGGCACCCATGAGTCTTCAAACCGTCGCAAGCACGTTTGTGGAGCTCTGTCGGCAGGGCAAGAACTTCGATGTGATGCACACGATGTACGCGCCCAACATCGTTTCGGTTGAAGCCGACGGCAAGGAAACCACCGGCCAAGGGCCCGTGATCAAGAAATCCGAGGACTGGGTCGCCGATAAAACCTTCCATGGGGAGACCGTGGCGGGCCCGTTCTACAACGGCGCGACACCCGATCAGTTCACCGTCTACTTCACCCTCGACGTCACCCCTAAATCCACCGGCCGACGGATCACCTTGGAAGAGGTCGGTATCTATACCGTCACAAGCGACAAGATCACGCGCGAGCAGTTCTTCTACGATGGCGAGCACTGACTCCGTATCGGGTCGCGGCGGCGGCCCCGATGATCGCCGTAGGAGGGCTCGTACGGAGACCTTGTACGACGACATGGTGGTTTCCGATGTCACGAGTCGGCCATAACTCAAGATGGGTATCGTTACCTTCCAATGCCAGACAGAAAACAGTTTTCATACCCCACATCTGACTTGATCGGAGTGAAAGGAGATCATATGCGAATCGTTTTTCATTTCATTTTTGCGATGGCAATGGTGATCACCATAGGAGTAGGGAACGCTACTTCGGCTTCTGCAAAGACCGTCGAAGCAGGAGATGCGAGCAATAGCTGGATCGGCACCGGAGAAATTCATGACCTTGAAAACGGCAGCCAGGTCATTCATGGGGTCGTGAACGGCGTCATGATCATCCGTCATTTCAAGGGTGAGGAGGCAAAGACGATTCACACCGCACCAATTACGTGTTCGTATCTTGTCACCGGCAACGCACAGAAGAATCGGAGGGCTCAACGAGGTTTGTGCACAGTGATCGCGCATGGCGGGAAAGACGTCGCCTATGGACGATTTCAGTGCGAGGGAGATTTCAACGAGTGTGAAGGCGAGTTTTCGTTTATGGGCGGCGAAGGAGGGTTTGCCGGCGCCTCTGGAACCACGGCCTTTTACAACAGGATCATTTTTGAAAAGCTGGAGGCCGGCAAGGCTCGAGCGGTCGGCTATACTTCCTGGCCGAACCTCACCTTCACATTACCGTAAGTTCGTGGTGCGCGGACATGCATCTGTTCTTCCATGAGCTCACTGCTCGGAGAGGCCGTGATCAACTCCCCATTGATGCATGGCCTCTACGACGGGCTTGAGACTCAAACCCAAGGGCGTCACCGAGTACTCAACCTTGGGAGGAACCTGGGCATAGACGGTCCGGGATACGATCCCGTCCCGCTCCAGGTCTCGGAGCTGTTGCGTCAATACCTTTTGGGTGATTCCGGTGAGCGTCCGTTGCAGCTCGGAAAAGCGTTTGACGCCCCGGAAGAGATACCACAGGATGACGATCTTCCACCGGCCGCCGATGAGTTTCACCGTGGACTCCGCCGGGCATGTCCGTGTCTTGGCCATCGGCTCTCCATTGCACCGTTTGGTATCCATTTGGTGCCTGCCGCACCAAATGGTGCCATCTTGTTTTGGTCGTGATCCGTCTTATACAGAATCGGAGGTGGCGAACCAAGATCAAAGTGGCGGTGCGAGAACCGCCGGAAAGGAGACTCGCCATGATCATGCGAGATGTGCGGCCGACACACGCATCCGTGAAGATCCGTCGCAGAGGGGAACGCTTTCATACTCAAGCAGGTTGGCTAGATTCGCGGCACAGTTTCAGCTTCTCGCATCATTACGATCCGACCAACACGCACCATGGCTTGTTGTTGGTGCACAACGATGACGTGGTAAAGCCGAACTCCGGATTCCGTACTCATCCCCATCGAGACATGGAAATCGTAACCTGGGTTCTGGACGGAGAACTTGAGCACAAGGATTCGGAAGGCCACAGCGGGATCATCTATCCGGGACTGGCCCAGCGAATGAGCGCTGGGACCGGAATCTGGCACTCCGAGATGAATCCGCAAGGCGACAAGGACGTCCACTTCATCCAGATGTGGGTGCCGCCGGATCAGGAACGTATGAGGCCGGGCTATGAGCAGCTCGACATTAACGGACCATTGAACAAGGGAGGACTCATTCCGATCGCTTCCGGACGCGGGCATCAAGCCGCTATTTCAGTTCGGCAGAAGGGAGCCGTGCTCTGGGGCGGCAGGCTCCAACCGGGAGAGGTGACGCTGCTTCCGGATGCCCCGTACGTTCATCTGTTCGTGGCAAAGGGCTCCGGCGACCTGGAAGGCGCAGGGCACTTGGAAGCCGGTGATGAAGTGCGGCTCACTGCAGCTGGCGCCAGACGGCTGACGGCCGAAACAACTCATGGAGCGGAAATCTTGATCTGGGAGACTGACCAAACGCTGGTGGCGTAACTGCAGGACTCTTGAGTGAGAAGAATGATGGTTGGACTGATGGTGTGTGATAAGGGCGTTGCGCCAAAGGTAAGAGAAACACGCCGACGTCTTTGAGGAACGACGCGATGGAGGGTATGCAACAGATCGAGACCATCATCCTCCTCCTAACGGCGGTCCTCGCGCTCACGACAGCCGCGCATAAGCTCCTGATCCCCTATCCTATTCTCCTCGTCATCGGCGGCCTCATACTGGGCCTGATACCCGGTCTTCCGGCCATCCATCTCGATCCTGATCTGGTGTTCCTGGTCTTCTTGCCGCCGATCCTCTGGGCGGCCGCCTATTTTACGTCCCTTCGGGAATTTCGAAACAATCTCCGCCCGATCTCAATGCTTGCGGTCGGTCTGGTGGTGGCGACGACAGCCGCTGTGGCCGCCGTGGCTCACGTCGCGTTGCCGGGAATGGGTTGGGCGGAAGCGATAACGTTGGGCGCCATCGTTTCGCCCCCGGATGCGGTCTCGGCAACGGCTATCGCCAAGCGCCTAGGCATCCCCAACCGCCTTGTGACGATTTTGGAGGGCGAAAGCTTGGTGAATGATGCAACGGCATTGATCCTTTACCGCACCGCCGTTGCAGCAGCGGCCAGCGGGACATTCATCCTACGCGACTCGCTCATCCAGTTCGTGGTGGCCGGTATAAGCGGTATTCTCGTCGGCCTGACGGTCGGTGTGACGGTGCGATTAGTCCTGAGACAGTTGACGACCGATAGTCTCACCGAAATTGCCGTCACGCTGTTGGCCCCGTACGTGGCCTGGGTGTTGGCCGAACAAGTCCACTCGTCGGCGGTGTTGGCCTGTGTCGCAGGCGGGCTCTACCTTCGGCAGCATTTCAGCGCGGATGTGGCGCCGATTACCCGCATTCAAGGGCGGGCCGTTTGGGAACTGCTGGTGTTCATCTTGAACGGCGTCATTTTTATCCTTATCGGACTGCAACTAAGAACGCTGCGCGAGGCAGTCGCCCTCGACCAGTTCGCACCCCTCGTGTTTGCCGGGATGCTGATCAGCCTAACCGTGATCGTGGTTCGCCTACTCTGGGTCCCCTTGGGCGCCATCGTACCTCGACTCCTCAGCCCGTCACTCCGTCGCCGCGATCCCATGCCACCATGGCCCCATCTGCTGATCGTAGGGTGGACCGGGATGCGGGGAATCGTCACCTTGGCCGCCGCGCTCGCGTTGCCCGTGATCACGACCGCCGGAACTCCATTTCCATTCAGAGCGGAAATCATCTTACTGAGCTTCTCGGTCATTCTTGCCACGCTCGTGCTACAAGGGCTTTCCCTCGCCCCTCTGATCCGTGCCTTGGATTTGGAGGAAGACCGAAGCCTCGAACACGAGGAAATGGGGGCGCGCGCGCATGCCGCCAGAGCCGCATTGACTCGTTTGGAGACGTTGGCCGATGATGATCGAGTCATGCCGGATCACCTTGATCGGTTGCACACTCATTATCGGCAACGTCTTCAACGCTATGCGCCGACCGGTCCGGTTGATTCCGATTGCACGAACGAAGTGACAGAAGCGTTTCGGCTGCTCCGGCATGAGACCATCAGCGCCGAACGACTCGCGTTGATCACGCTGCGCAATGACGGCACGATCAGCGACGAAGTGCTTCACCGTTTGGAGCATGAACTCGATGTGGAATCGATTCGCCTCGGCTTGGGAGACCGGCGCTTCTCCGGCTGACGCTTCGCAACCAGAGGATCTCATGGAAGGCTGCGGCAGGCCGTGGTGAGCACGTGACTCGGCTGGCGAAGAACACGGAAAGGAGCACGATGATGACGACCGACCTTGAGAAGGTAAAGGCACTGGCCAAAGATCTTCGCAAAAGTTATCCGCGCAGCCCGCGCGAAAAACTGGGGGGCTACGTGATCGCGGCCCGTTCTATCGACAAATGCCGAGCCTTCTTGCTGGGCATGAACGGCGAATACAACTATTGGCCCTGCTCATTGGCCGGCCAGTGGTTCGCGTTTACCGGCATCACGCCGGAGCAGTTCAAAGACATCGTTGCGACAGGAGCCACCGACGGCGAGCTGGCCGACTGGATCGGCAAACACTCCAAGGTGCAGAATCCCGTTGACGTCCTGAAATGGAACAACAAAGTGCGCGACATGCGGCTCAGTGAGATGACGCTTCAGGCGCAGGAGTATTTGGAAGAGTACATCCCCAAGTTCGTGCCCAACCATCGCCCTGTCTATGTCTGGTTCGACGTCTACGACTTGGAAGAAAAGCGGATGTAGACGAACGGTGGACGTGGACCGAAGATCGACGAACTACCGGCGCTCTGTCCGGAGTTGACCTGGAAGCAGGTCTTCCTTACCATACTCAGCGGCTATCTTGTGTACGCCGGTAGGGCTTTACCGCCTGCTTCTCAACGCTCCGAACAGGCAACCATGTCGTCGCCATGAACGAGCGATTACCAGGGGCCATCATCGGATCTGAGCCGGCTCAGTATCGCGCCCTCCTGGAAGTTACGGAATCCATTGCGGTTCATCACGATTTGGCGGAGCTGTTCCGCGATCTTGTCCAACGCCTGCCCCAAATCATTACCTGCTCGTCCATCTCCATGGCGCCCCATGATCCTGACCGAAATACCATGCAGATGCATATCCTTGAGCATGTGGGAC
>CAZNBG010000189.1:0-6485 GCA_964570915.1 uncultured Nitrospira sp.
TATTACGTCTATTACGGAAAACAGTCATCAGGGCAGTCCGGTTTGTGTTCTTACGATGATAGGATATCCATTGACACTCCACCCGTCACGATTGCCGAACTCGAACCCAATACTCCATACTTCTTTGCCGTCAGTGCGTACAAAGACTCCGAGAGCCCGTGTTCGAATGAAGTCACAGCGATAACACCGCCCGCTGGAACTTGAGAGATGACGCAAGAGTCGGACATTTACGGGCGAGTCGGTCTCCGGCGTGATCTCCGTCCAACGGTCTATGGCGGCCGAACCAGGATGAAGATTTAGCAAGAAACCTCTCGCTCGTTTCGTTCCGGACCATCCCGACATCCCCCTTCGACGATTCCTTCGCAAAATCCTACTCCTGACACACTTATCTGGAATCCATCGGTGTGGGACCGACTAGCTCTCTTTGAGAATCTGTTTTTTCTGTGACGGTCTACAGACCTATCTCTATCGGCGTTGACCAACCCATATCGGCTTGTGCGCTGGTTTCGATCCATGCCATCTTTAATGTATCAATCCCCTCTTGCACCTTCAGTGGAAAGCGACCAGCCAAACTCTTCGTTGACCTCCCCCCGACGATTTGTTAGCCTCAAGTTCTTTCGAACAGCTTCCGAAATAAAGTATTAGGAAGCCTCCATTATTTGACTCCTATCCTGAAAGGATCTGCCATGGCCGGTTCATTTGCGTCGTCCGAATTGCTTACCGCCTTACACAACAAAGCGACCCAACTTCGCATCGACAGTGTGCGGGCTACCAGCGAAGCAGGCAGTGGCCATCCGTCAAGTTGCGCTTCTGCCGCCGATATCGTTGCCGCATTGTTTTTCTCCGTCATGCGTTACGATCCACGCAATCCCAAGTCGCCAAACAGCGACCGCTTCATCTTGTCGAAAGGACATGCTGCTCCGCTGTTATATGCGGCATGGGCAGAAGCCGGACTTTTTCCGACCAGCGATCTCTTAAAATTGCGTACCCTGCACTCCGATCTAGAAGGACATCCCACTCCTCGTTTGCCGTTTGTGGATATGGCGACAGGCTCGCTGGGGCAGGGGCTTCCCGTAGGCGTTGGTATCGCCCTCAATGGAAAGTTCGTGGACCAACTCGATTACCGAACCTATGTTGTGATGGGCGATGGAGAATCGGTCGAGGGATCTGTCTGGGAAGCAGCCGAGATCGCGCGCCAATACGGGCTAGATAATTTGTGCGCGATTGTCGATGTGAACCGACTGGGACAGAGTGATCCTACTATGCTGCAACACGATATGGATGCGTACCGTTCCCGCTGGACGGGATTTGGCTGGCATGCCATTGTCGTGGACGGCCATGATATCGCAGCCATCCTCCAGGCTTTCGACGAAGCTGCCCGCACGAAAGGTCGGCCGACCGTAGTACTGGCTCGCACGTACAAAGGCAAGGGCATTTCTTTCATTGAGAACAAAGCAGATTGGCACGGCAAACCACTGAAAAAAGGGGAAGAGACCCAGCGGGCGCTCGACGAACTCACGAAGCAGTTACATCCGAACGGCGCCTCCATTCAAATCCAACAGCCATCGGCTCCCGTCACGACACCGGCGCCGGTCGGTGCGATGCCGGCACCGCCCTACAAAATCGGCGATTCCGTCGCAACGCGCGAGGCCTTTGGTGCGGCACTCGAGGCCTTGGGATCGATCAACCCATCGGTGGTTGCCCTAGACGCCGATGTAAAGAATTCGACGTATAGCGACAAATTTGGGAAGAAATTCTCCAACCGGTTCTTCGAAAGCTTTATTGCGGAGCAAAATATGGTCGGCGCTGCCGCTGGTCTGGCCGCTTGCGGGAAAATCCCTTTTGCCGCGACCTTTGCGTGCTTCTTGAGCCGCGCCTACGATTTCATCCGTATGGCCGCCATCAGCGGATCAAACATCAAACTTGTCGGGACGCATGTCGGGGTGAGCATCGGAGAGGACGGTCCGTCGCAAATGGGACTAGAAGACATCGCGATGATGGCAGCCCAACCGAATGTGACGGTGTTGTACCCCTCAGATGGCATCTCGACCTATCGCTTGATCGAAGCCGCCGCCAGCCATAAAGGAATGGTTTACGTGCGTGCCGGAAGACCGAAAAACCCAGTGATTTATGGGCCGGAAGAACGTTTCCATATCGGTGGGAGCAAAGTCATCCGGCAGAGCACAGCGGATGTTCTCACCATTGTGGCTGCGGGAGTGACGTTATTCGAGGCCTTGAAAGCCTACGACCAGCTGAAGTCGAACGGCATTGCTGTTCGCGTCATCGATCTCTACAGTATCTCCCCCATCGACAGCTATACCTTGCTGGAGAGCGGCCGCGCGACGCAATCCCGAATTCTGACGGTTGAAGATCACTATTCCCACGGAGGCCTTGGCGATGCCGTCCTAAGCGCTGTCGCGACTGAGGGTATTAAAGTCCACAAACTCGCCGTCCGCGAAATCCCGCATAGCGGGAAACCCGAAGAACTCGTGGATCATTATGGCATCGGCGTGCGATCGATTGTCGAGGCAGCCAAACAGGTCATCAAATAGCCGGGCTGGCGCGGAGGTTGACAATCAACTCAAGCAATCCCCTTCCTGATTGTCAGGTTGTCATGTTTTCATTTTGTCCCATGAAAAATCTGGTATACTGCGCCTCCGATGAGGCATTGGAACCGTCGACCAACTCGAGCACACCAAGTCGGTAGTTCATCCATTAAATTTTGAGTAGGAGGTGCGAATGACGAGAAGGAATGTGAGCGTCTCAGTTCTGGTAATGGGGTGCGCCCTATTTTTTTCAGGAGGCCTAGCTTCCGCTGAGGATCTCCCCCCACTGGCTCCGGTTCCACCCGACTATGCCGACAAAAAAATGCCGGCCGGTGGGTGGACCGATGCAAAAGCCATCGAGGAGGGGGGAAAGATTTATCGGGGTGAGTTCAAGACCGAGGTCAACTGCAGCAGTTGTCATGGAAAAGACGGCGCACCAGTGAAAAAGGGTGCGCGAGATCTTCGTGATCCCAAAATCGTCTGCCGCTTCTCAGACGCGTACTGGTTCTGGCGTGTGGCCGAAGGAGTTCCAAAGACCAAGATGAAAGCCAATAAGGGCCTCTTGTCGGAGGAGCAGATCTGGCAGGTGATGGCCTATGAAAACCAGTTCTCGCATGGAGGCAAGCCGGCCGATCGTGCGTGTTATAAGCCCTAAGTAGAGAGCGCTCGGAAGGACCCCTGGGGTCTCGAAAAGTCTGAGGGAGTCTCCACAAACAGAGCAGGATAACGACCAGAGGGGAAGAGAGCCTAAGGCTCTCTTCCCCTCTGGTTTGTTGGCAGCGATACTCTTGGTCGAATCTTTAGGCTGGATTGGGAGCCATGAATACCAAGACCTTGAGTCTCCCACTCGTATGGTTCTTCACACCATGCTCCTGCCCAGCCGGCGCCATCGTGCCCTGTCCTGCATTGATCACTTGCTGGTCGGTGCCGACCTGGAATGTTCCTTGTCCCTCCAAGACTATGTATACCTTGTCTTGATGACCATGCACATGCCCCTTTTGCTCTTGGCCCGGTTCAAAGCAATAGATATCGCAAAAGAAGCGGTCCGTTTGGAACACATTGTTCTTCTTCATTTTCTGACTATTGAATTGCTGGAAGTCCGCAAGTGTGACAACCTCCATGATGGATACTCCCTTATCGTGGCAAGTTGGAACCGGTGGTTACGGCATATGAGATTGGAGTTTCTGGTAGGAATGTTTGAGTTCGTTGAGGGCGGTGTTCATCCCTTCGCGCACTTCATGCCATTTTGTATCAGTGGCGCTCCTCAATTCATCTAACTTCTCCTTGGCTCCATCTTTCTTTTTCTCCAACTCGTTGATCGCGCTCTGAAGCTCGGTTCGCGCGGACTCCGAAGCGTCCGTGATCTTCCCGCGCAACCCGGTGATTTGCCGCTGGAAGGCCTCCTTTTGCTGAGCGGTATATTGCCTGGTTGCCTCAATCGTTTCCTGGGCTTCCTTCGAGATTTTTTCGGTGCTTGGCGCGGAGTCAGCCGCGAAGCTCGCCACAGAAGTCACCCCACCAACTATTGCAAATACGACACCTGCCGCGATTCGACCGCGATGCATGATTCCCCCCATCAAAGCATCTCAGAGTATAGTCTGTGCCCGTTTCAAAGTCACGATCACTAAACTTTCGCGGGGAAGCAACCGAAAAAGGAGGTCGTAAGCGCCATGTCTGCAACTGAGGAGTCACCGCATGCCCCCTGAATCCCAGCCGGCACCCACTCCTTTCGAGAAACTCGAACAGCTTCTGAATCAGAAGGTTGAAAAGGGAGAGGTCGAGCTTCCGCTGCTGCCTCAAGTCGCCAGCCAAGTCATGGCCTTGACGTCGGACCCTGCCGCAGACGCGGCAAAATTGTCTTCTCTCATCCATCAGGATCAGGCTCTCGCGGCACATGTACTCCGCATTGCCAATTCGCCCGCGTACATGCCGAGAAGTCCCGTCGTCTCTCTTCAACATGCCGTCGCCATGCTCGGCATCAACTTGCTGTCAGAAATCGCCTTTACAGCTTCTTTGAAGACGGGAGCATTCCAGGTGCCGGGATATGAGGACGACGTGAAACGAATGTGGCGGCATTCGTTAGCCAGCGGTGCCTTTGCGAAAGAAGTCGCGCGCATACGACGGGTGAATGTCGAAAGCGCCTATCTATGCGGCCTCTTACATGGAATCGGGAAACCCGTCGTCTTGCGCACAACCGCCGCACTCGCCCGGGAGCAAAAAATCCTCTTGGACGGCTCAGCCCTTCGCATGTTGATCGACGGGTACCATACCCGCGTCGGCCACCTCATCGCCGAAAAATGGAACCTGCCCAAACCGGTCATGGAAGCGATCCAACACTATAGTGATTACGACCACGCTACGGCATTTAAGCAGGACTGTATGCTCACCTCTGTTGCCGATCGACTGGCCAGCAATCTACTCGCGCCTGAGGACATGCCTGATGAAGCCCTGCGCGATCATCCGGTGTTCACGGAGTTGAACCTGTATCCTAACGACATTGACCAGCTCGTTGCGGGAAAAGACAAGGTGCTGGCCATTGTGAATGCGATGAACTTATGACTACACCCACGGTCTTTGACATCATCGTCATTGGAGCCGGCCCCGCCGGTCAAAAAGCGGCCATTCAGGGCGCCAAGGCCAACAAGCGCGTGGCGCTCATTGAACGGGAACGTGGCATTGGGGGCAGCTGTGTCTATCGGGGAACGATTCCCAGCAAGACGCTGAGAGAAAGCGCGCTTCATCTTGATGTGCTCAAACGTGCTAGCACGGCCTTCGAATTCAACCTCAGACCTGACACACAAATCGCCACCCTTCTCACCAGGTTGGAAGACGTTGTCGAGGCGCACGATACCTTCATGAGCCAACAACTGCGGCGCAACGGCATCTTCCTTTTTCATGGCCGTGCGCGCTTCGTCAGCGACCGCGTGATCGACATGCAGACGGTTGACGGAGCCAGTCAACAGTTTACCGCTGACACCATCGTGATCGCGACCGGATCGCGCCCTAGAAACCCGCCGGAGATTCCCGTCGATCACGAACACATCCTTGACAGCGACTCACTCCTTTCAATGATTTACTTGCCGCGCTCGCTGACGATTATCGGTGGAGGCGTCATCGGATGCGAGTACGCCTCGATCTTCTCTCTTCTGGGCACGCAGGTGACGTTGGTTGATCAAGCCCCCGCACCGCTCCAGTTTATGGACCAGGAGCTGGTACGGCAATTCATCACCATTTTTGAGCAACAGGGCGGACATTACCTGGGGGGGCAGAAAGTACACGAGGTCCGGTGGGATGGTGCCGCACACGTCGTCACGAAACTTGGCAGCGGTCTGACGGTGAAAAGCGAAAAGATGCTCGTTGCACTCGGGAGGCAAGCGAACGTTGAGGATCTCAATCTGGAGGCCGCGGGGCTCCATGCAACGGCTAAGGGTACCCTTGTGGTCAACCAATTTTGCCAAACGGACATCCCTCACATCTATGCAGCCGGAGATATGGTCGGCGCGCCGACCCTGGCGTCAAAAGCCATGGAAGAAGGCCGGCGGGCTGTTCGTCACGCCCTTAATCTCCCGGTCGGCGATGCCGCCTCCACCATTCCACTGGGCATCTATACGATACCGGAAATGGCCAGTATCGGCCTTGATGAGAAGGCCGCTCGGGAACGATACAGAGAACCGCTGGTCGGAAGGGCAAAGTTCGAAGAAATTGCACGTGCTCAGATATCCGGTGCTGGCCAGGGCCTCCTCAAGATGGTGGCTGATCCCGACGGCGAGCGGCTCCTCGGCATTCAGATTGTCGGGGATTCCGCTACGGAACTGGTGCACGTGGGTCAATTGGCTCTTCAACGCACCGCAACCATCGAATCGTTTATCGACAACGTCTCCAACTTTCCACCCTATGCCAAAGCCTACCGGCTCGCCGCCCTTGATATCAGAGGGCAAG
>CAZNBG010000190.1:0-6457 GCA_964570915.1 uncultured Nitrospira sp.
TTCTATCGTGGTCGACAAAAAGCGACCGCTCCGGGTGCAATTCCACCCATCGTTGGCAAACCGGCCAATAGTCCGACCGCATTTTAAGGTAGCCCACTTCGAAAGCATCGACGATCCGATCGACGTACCGATCCAGACCTGTCTTAGCCGTTTTGACGGAGACACCCGATGCATGGGCATTGGTTAGGATCACGATCCGTTTCCCGCGTTTACGTAGGTCCCGCAAGAACGGCTCGGCGCCGGGCAGAAACCCGATCATATGATCGAGCTCCTTGTGCATCGCCACCACGTCGATCCCGACCCGCTTCGTCCAGTAATGCAGATCCGTCCACGCCAACTCCCCTTCCACGGACCGGTACATCGCCATGAGCCGATCGCGAGCCTCCTCAAACGAGAGGGTGTGAAGCGCAGCGTATCGACGCGGAAGCTCCTCTTCGAAAAAGAAGTTGTCGAAATGGCGATCCAGCAATGTCCCGTCCATGTCGAGCAGCACATCGTCAATGTGCGTCCAGTCGAGCACGGACTGCGTGTAGGGGACCGGGTCGTGAGTCATAGCCGAAAGTATACCCGAAGGAAGCGGGTTGTCTTTGAGAAAAATCCTATGCTACGGTCCGGCATCGTTCTTGTTGGATCCTGACGGCTTCTTATGTCCTCACACTCGGCACTCACCACCGAATCATCGGCCCCTCTTCCCCTCGTCGCCATCATTGGCCGGCCAAACGTGGGCAAGTCGACGCTGTTCAACAAGATCTTGGGCGAAAAAATCGCCATCGTGGACGATGTCCCTGGCGTGACACGCGACCGCAACTATGCCGACGCCACGTACCGCAATCGGAAGTTTCGGCTGGTCGATACAGGGGGACTGGATCTGTCTGCGTCGAACAGTATGCTGAACTTGATCCGCCGACAGTCGGAAATGGCCATTGCTGAATCGGATATCCTCATCGTGCTGCTGGACGGCCGATCAGGATTGACGCCTGCGGATCATGAGGTCGTACGGCTGTTGCGCGGAGTGACCAAGCCCCTCTTCTATGCGATCAACAAAATCGATACACCAAAATCCGACCCGTTACTCGCCGATTTCTATCGATTGGGAACCGACCAGCTCTATCCCGTCTCCGCTGAGCACGGCCTTGGTGTCGCGGAGCTCTTGGATGCGATCTATCCCTTGCTTCCGTCGGCTGACGAATCCGGCGAACTGGAACAACTCCCCCGCGTGGCCGTGGTAGGGCGCCCGAATGTCGGCAAATCCACCCTCGTGAACGCGCTGTTGGGAGAAGAGCGAGTCGTCGTCAGCGATGTGCCGGGCACGACACGTGATCCGGTCGACTCGCTGGTCACACATGATGATCAACGGTACATCTTCACCGACACGGCGGGTATTCGACGGCGCGGGAAGGTCGATCGTGGAGTGGAAGGGTACAGTGTGCTGCGATCCCTCCGTGCCATCGGTCGTTCCAATATTGCCGTCCTTCTGTTGGATGGTATGGAAGGAGTCACGGAACAAGATACCAAGATTGCCGGGGCCATTCTGAAGCAGGGGCGTGCCTGCATTCTTCTGATCAACAAGTGGGACTTGCGAGCCGGAGATGCGAAGGCCAGGCAGGCCTCTGACCTCCAGCTTCGCCGCCGATTTCCATTTCTCACCTGGGCTCCGATCCTGTATGGCTCGGCCCTCAAACCGGAATCCGTCCGCCGCCTGTTCCCTCTCCTCAAGGAAGTGCACACCATGTTTACCAGGCGCGTATCCACGGGCGTGCTGAATACCTGGTTACAGAAGATCCTCGTCACCCATCCGTTGCCGGCACGGAAACACAAACCCTCAGCCGTGACGAAATCGGCGTTTATCACGCAAGTGGCTACCAAACCGCCGGTCTTTGCGTTGTTCGTCGGCCATCCGGAAGACCTGACACCCGCATATCTGAAGTATCTGGAGAACCAACTGCGCGAAACATATCAATTTACCGGTACTCCTCTTCGTCTTCTCGTTCGAAAAAAATAGACGATCCCTGTTCCCGTTCGGAGCATAAGGCAACTCGCTTTCGGGTTGACTCCGATAGGAGCCCATGTTATTCGCATAAGGGATCATAGTGTCATAGAGCCGCGCGAGCGGGCCTTTCAGATCAACCAGGACAATCTGAACCATCCCACATCGAATACTCCGATGCCGATGACTCGATTCCCACAGATCTTCCAAACGTTTCGTACGCTGTTCCTCATCGGAATGGTCAGTGTCGGCATGACCGGATGGTGCATGGCGGAAGAAGAGGAGCGTCAGATTCCGACCGATACGGCGCCTGGCGAGGACGAGACGCCGGTGGAATCAGAGGAGCCGGTTCAGCCAGAGACCGCCGCAGAACTTCCAACCCGTAGCCCGGCTGCCGTCAGCGAGGTGAACCCGTCCATCACGCTTAAAGGTCGAGTCTGGCGAGCGAAGCCGGGCATTGTGTTTCTCAGAACACCGATTGGGTTGCTTTCACTCAGTTCGAAGACCACCCTTAAAACCCTTCCGGCCTCGCAGGAAGTCTTCTTTTGGGTCCACGAACACCATCTTGCGATCGATATCGTGAAGCGAGCCGATGGGATACTTGTCCACCGCTATCTAAGCGGACCATTGAAACGAAGCGAGGAGGATGAGAAGAGGCTGCTCTGGTGGACGCCTGAGGGCGAAAAGGCATTCAACATGGGCAGTCACGAACGCGCGCTCGCGACCCGGAAAGAGGGTGATCCCGTGACAGTCGAAGTTGATGAGACAAACACCGTCATCGGCGTCCATGACCTCCAATTCGACCTTCAGATTGGTCAGATCGGCGCAAGCGGGTCCGATGCACATGTGTTGCTGACCGGCACGGTCTCCAAACTGAAATCCAATTTCATTTTCTTCCGAACTCCCATCGGCATCATCAATGTCAACGCCAATATCGGCATCAAGAATCCCAAGGTCGGACAGACCATGACGTTGCATATGCATGACCACCACGTCGTGACGGATCTTTCCGCGCCCACTGATCCTGCTCCGATTCGTCGTTTTGTGACAGGTCCGTTGGAATTTGCTGCGCCAGACCGAACCAGCGTCAAACTCTGGACTCCAAGCGGAGAACAGACCTTCCCCACAGATCTAGGAAGGACCGCGTTGGATGGGGTACGAGAAGGGACCCCTATCACGGTGGAACTCGACGGACACGGCAGTGTCGTAGAATTTCACCGGCTGAAGTAGCTCCGGAGTTTCCCGTCTTCGTCTTGACTCTGTTTTCCATCCCCCCGTAGACTGCGCTGCTTATGGGCGCATCATCCACCACTCGCCGTCCGCCGACCTCATCCTCACGTCCTTCCCGAACCGCAAAGACTTTTGATACTCTATACAGAGATCATGTAGACCTGATATATCGCTTTGCCTATCGATTGTGCGGCGAACCGGAAGCCGCAAAAGACGTGGTGCAGGAGACGTTTCTGAATGCCTATCGAGGCTTCGACAGATTCCGCGGTGAGGCGCAGATTTCAACATGGCTGTATACCATCGCCTCACGGGCTTGCTTGCGCATGCGGCGAAAGCGAAAAGGAGCCCCGGAACGGGAGCTGTCTCTTGAAGAGTTCATTCCCACATCCGATGGTGAGTTTCGCCTACAGATCCCGATCGATGGATTCAGTCCCGAAGAAGCGCTCCAAAATAAGCAATTACGGCAGGCCCTCGACGCCGCGATCAGCCAGTTGCCGAAGAAGTACAGAATGGTCTTGGTTCTTCGTGATATGGAAGGGTTGAGCGCCAAAGCGGTAGGGACCATCATGGGCTTGAATGAACGAGCGGTCAAATCACGCCTACACCGAGCGCGACTGTTTGTGCGCCGTCAACTCAGCGCGCGTGGTCTTGATGAGGCTTTCACTGACCATGAACCTAACTGACCTAGCTTGTGGAGGACACTCGCTCTATGGCCAAGCGTAGCACGTACGGGAGGCAACAGCATTCCCCAACGACTCGGCACCAGCACGATGACGGGAAAAGCCGGTGTCTAAATATCCTGCGCAAGCTGTCCGCCTATATCGATGACGAACTTTCCGGGAGTATTTGCCGAGAAATTCGCCGGCACCTGGGGGCCTGTCCGAATTGTGAGACCTTTGTCGTGTCGCTGCGCCAGATCGTGTCGCTCTGTCGCCGGAGCCAGGTACCAGCTTTATCCACGGCCGAGCGAGCGTTCATGCGCCGGAAGATTCTTCAAACCGCCCAAACACGGTAACCTAATAACACCTCATTTCTTTTTCGTTATGAATATACGCACACTCTATGGAATTTTGATCCTCTCGGGGCTGATCACGGTTCTCGGTGCAGCTGGGCCGGACCTTGCGGCTGCGGTATCCAATGCTCCTCCAAAGACGAAGGAGAACAGGACCACCCATAAGGCTGCCATCGACACGGCTCTTCGATATACCGAGGCCATCGCCAAAGGGGACAGGATCACAGCCGGACAACTGGACTTCGCGTGTCAGTATACATTCGCGACGGTTCCGTCGGATGGCCCCAAGAATTCCTCTGCAGCCCATTCATCATATGACGGTTGTTGGCAGGCACTGACGGCCGGCCATGCACCGATCTTGAAACGATCGGATGTTGGATTGAACGTGCTCTGGCCAAGCACGGGCCCTCTGGCATTTTATGGAGACGCGTTGCCCCGTACTCAAGCCTCCGCCTTTGTGATGGACGCGCTTGGGGTCTCGCCTCCCGGCACGGGCCTCCATCTCACCGTGACACACAGCCGCTCGATCCCGAACGGATCCTTCCGACTGAAGCCGAATGGAAAAGTCTTCAGCGTCCCGACCACCGTGGTTGATTTGACCGTCCACTATCACGACCCACTGGCCTCGCCGGTGACGTATGGGCCTGGTACGGTCCACTGGACCAATACTATTAAGCGGGAGCGGCGCGCAGTGAAATCCATCACGACTCGATGGGTGGTCTTCACCGGACTCAGAAAACACGGTTTCCCGCTGGACAGCGCTGTCTCCCATCTTCCCGTAGAATCCAGGCCCGAAGCGCCAGGCATGGTTGCCGAAAAGATCCCGTTCACGACCGAACTGAGCCGCCCCCTTCCCGACTCCGTTGCCTGGTGGGGCCCCGATGATCAGCCCGGAACGCTGACGGCAGCGGCAGCTCGCGCGGCAACGTTTCCCGAATTGCGCGATCGAGTCGCTATGCTCAATCGCATTCTGATCATCGATCCGAATCAGGTGGACGCTCTGATGGTCCTGACCAAAAATCTCTATGCCGTCTTGCTTCGCGAAGCTGCCCAGAACCACAAACTGATCCTCAAGGATCCGGCGCTCTCTCTCACCGTCGGCGAGTTTTATTGGACTATCTATGCCGCCGCCGGCCGTCTGGATCTCTCGAACGCGATGGAGATGGGCGGATTCTCGCAACCGACCCCGGCAGACTTTCTCTACCGGTTGTTGCCTGCGCTGGAAACCCTCGCTCGCACTCATCCTGAACAGCTGGATAACCGCTTTCGACTCGGCATGGCTTATCGGTGGAACAACGATCAAGGTCCGATGATCGACACGTTCGAGTCCTTGGTCAAAGATATTCCGGCTGACCGAAAGACACCGAAGGCCGAGGCGCTTGTACAGTTGGCGTGGTCGCGTATCAACAAAGTGGCGTGGAATCGGATCTTGCACGATCCCAACAGCCTCCGGGCGTACGAAGATGCTCGCTCTTCGTCGGCCATCGCCGAGTTGCCGATCGATAAATTTCTCTCTGAATACACGATGGCCTACAGCATGATTTTCATGCCGGACTATGGGGACAAGGGACAAATGTTACAGCACCTGACCGAAGCCAAACGTTGGTTTGACGAGATACCGGAGAAAGACGATGAGGTCTGGCGCTATTTTCTCCACAGCGAACTATTGAAGGCGGTGCTCGATGCGGATCCCATGTTTCGGCCCATCCTGGCGGCCGCGGAGAAACCCCAAGAGTAATCGCCCGATGCATCCGTTTCTGACATAGTCGTCTTACCTCGTTTCACGTATCGTACGTGACGATGTTCCGCTTGAAACAGCATGATCTTCGTTTTCCGCCAGTCAATCAGGCATCCCCCGAAGGCCTGGTCGCCGTGGGGGGTGATCTCCGCCCGGACCGGCTCCTCGAAGCCTACCGGCAGGGCATTTTCCCCTGGTACAACCAAGACGAACCGATCCTGTGGTGGTCGCCGGACCCCCGTGCCGTGCTATTCCCCACACATCTTCATGTCCCACGCAGTCTCAGCCGAGGCCTTCGTCGGAACGTCTTTACCGTCACGCTCGATACCAGCTTTCGGAGGGTGATGGAACAGTGCGCGGGACCGCGCCCTCAATATCCTGGCGGAGGAACATGGATTACCAGTGACATGGTGGACGCCTATACGGACCTGCACGAACTCGGCTTCGCCCATTCCGTTGAAACATGGCACGGAGAATGTTTGGTCGGCGG
>CAZNBG010000191.1:0-6444 GCA_964570915.1 uncultured Nitrospira sp.
AAACCCGCGCAGGTGTCCACCAGACACAAACCCCAAGCCATGGTTTCCTGTTGTGACGAACGGTCACGCTCCCGCCTCTGTCTATCCTGTTGCTGAAACGACAGACATAGTCGATCACGGAACCGACACGCGGTTCATCTACTCTAGAAGGAAACAACGTCCGTTACGAGTGTAAATTTTTGCCGGGATGAGAGGGGATGGAACTTACCAATGCCGGAACGGACCGGAATCCAAATGCACGTACCTCGAACGCTTGTAATAACCGACTCCGCCGTACTGCAACTCGAGCGCGGCCTGGCGAAGCTGCTTCGGGTGGACACCCGGAATCTGAAGGTCGATCGCTTGCCCCTGCATATGTAAGCTGTTTCGCGCGGCACGCCGACCGGTTCGAACCAACATGGCGTTGTACTCGGGAGATCGAAAGCCTGAAATGACATGGATCTCACGCTGACCGCCGAGTTTCTTCTGCACCAGATTCACGTGCTCGAGCATACGCACATCCATGGCCGCGACTTCGCCGGTGTAATGACAGCGCAGGATGTGATTCACGTCGTCGAGCGCCGCCAGGTCATAGGCGCCCGATTCGTCACGGTAGGTCACATCCAATCGCTCATTCGTCCATGCATTCACCAAGGTGAGCCTTCCCTCCGGCAGTTCCCGTGCCTGCGCCGGCTGGGGACCGACTAACCGCCCACTCAGCAAGAGGGTCCCTACCAGTGAAACGTGAAGAAATGCTCGGCGGGTCCATGCCCAGGTCGACTGATCGGCACTATTCACTGAAACCTCCCTACTGAACAACACAGGTCTAAATTAATGTGCAGAAAAATGCACGACGATGAAAGACTGAGGCTTCACGCTTGTAACAAAAATCAGAAGGTCGGTCAACCAAAAATTCTTTCTTTTTCTTGAGTTACAGCTCGCCCAACTGATCGTGAGATGAAACACTTAGTCGATTGTCGATGTCTGAAAACAATCTAAAACCCTACGGCATCGATTATGACTCGTGGGGCTGATCGGCCCCATCACACTTGCCCCCTTTGCACGTATCTCAGATATCCTTTTATTTCTAGACAGTGTCAGGAATCCCCAGGTAAGATCCAGCGAAAGTCCTTAGACTATCTTATGGCGACCATACTAGTCATCGACGACGAACCCTCTATCCGCGGGCTACTCAAAGAGGTCCTTGTGAAGGCGGGGCACCGCGTATTGGAGGCGGAAGATGGCCGGAAAGGGCTTACGCTCTATCAGCAAGAAGCCATCGATCTCGTGATCATGGACTTGTTGATGCCTGAGACTGACGGTCTTGAAGCAACTCTTCAGCTCACTCGAGAGTATCTCGACGCCAAAGTGATTGCGATCACGGGGGCGCAAGGTGATCATAACTTCTTGGATGTCGCAAAACTCTTCGGCGCCCGCCGCACCTTCGAAAAGCCGTTCGATATCAATAAGCTGCTTGACGCGGTGAAGGAAGAACTCGCCGTCGGATGAATCGGGTTGACTTGGAAACACTCCTTCCGAGCTATCGCTGACCTGTCAGTTCCTTCCGCGCAAGACCGCGCATCATGACTGGGTCGCCATACCCGACCTCACTCAGCGCATCCAGGAGATGCAGGCCTTTCGAGGCGACTAATTCCTTCGCCTTCGTATAGTTCTTCGCGCTGAACCGCGCAACAGCCGGCTGACCGTTCACAATCTGACAGGCCAACACCTCACCGTTCACTTCGAGTGTGCCACCTTGTTCGATCAGCGTCCTCGCCTGAGCGAGCGTGATGCCGTGAAGTGCGGCAAACTCTTGGAGTCCCCCGGTCTCCACCAACCGTCCATCCGGCATGATGCAGAGCCGCTTGAAATGCGGTGACCAGTCCTTGCGGAAATCGATATACTTGATGTCGCCGCCTTTGGCGACACGAGGATCCAACGTCCGGTAATCCAGTCCCAAATTCTTCTGTTGCAGCTTGGCTTTCAACTCGCCCGGCAGCGTCTTCCGAAAGACCTCCAGTGCCGCATCCAGCAGGGGGGCCGCACTGGTTCGAACCGATTGCTCCGCCTCGGCGAATTGCAGAAGGTCCAATGTCCATGTTTGTTTAGGCGCTTGCCCGGAAGGGTCAATCCAGCAGGCAAACACCCCTCGCGTGAGGATGCCTCCGACTTCCGGATACACGTAGGTTCCACCCTCCGTCAGCACGGTCGTCATCGTTTCGAGCGGCACATCATAACTCTCTGCAAGGATCCTGGCATGAACCGATATATTCTCCGACTCTGTCATGGCACAGACGGTCACGTTCCCCGGTGCGTCGAATTCGGAATAGTCTTCGACGATGTTATAGAGCACCGCGCGCTTCGGCTTTTCGGCTTTCTTTTTGATCTTGAACATGGATCAGCTCATTCCCATCGACCTTCGATCATTATGCCTTCTGCTGCTTGTGATAGTACGGCGGCAAGCTCTGTAACCGCCTGTCTTCCACTGGGCCACCAATGGTGAAGTGGTAGAGCGACTGCAGCGCCAAGTTCTGAATGCCGACCACCTCGTGAACCGGGTCGTCGAAGAAACAACCGATTCCCGTCGCCCGAACTCCTGCGGCTTCGGCCTCCAAGTACAGCACCTGTCCGACCAATCCCGACTCCCAAAACATCCGGGGATACCACCAGGCGCCCCGCGCCCGCAATGGTCCTTCGAGTTCGGCCAACATTCCGAAGGAAAACGCGCTGTCGCCGGCAATGTCCTGATGGCAACTCACTTGCGCCGCCAGCCTTTTTGCATCGCCTTCCAGTAACCAATAGAGCGGCAGTTCCGCTGGGCATTCCGGTGCGATGGTCCACATCAGCTCGGGATTCATCGCGTGCTGAATGAGCGACAGTTTTTTGGTGTCGCGCACGAGGAAATAGAGTCCCGGTGTAAGTCCATCCACACGATGGACGAAAACCATGAGATGAATGGCGGGATCATGAGGCCAGGCGTCCCAGGGCATTGGCCGTTCCAACTGTGGACGTTCAGTCCACGGCATAACCCGCTGCATCATGCGGAAGAAAGTCGCCGCGGAAATCGATGTCTTGCCGTCAAATGCTACGGCGCTTCGTCGTTGACGAATGACCTGTCCCGCCGTGAGGCCCGCGTCGCTCATCACTCGTGAAGTCTGAACCCTGTCGATTGGCGGAATGGGCGCCGCCGGAAGCGCAATGTTCGACTTCTCAGTCTGCCTTTTCCACGAGGCCTCGGCTGCTGCGTCGATCATATCCCAATGGACGCCGTGTTCCCGGCTCAACCCATTCGCTTTTCCATGCCAGATGGCGCTCGCTAGGGCCTTCACGATCGCCACGTCTAGAAACAATGGCAGCTTGGCCGATTCCATCTGTTCGCCGTGTGACGCCTGACGATTCCTTCCAGGCCAGACCACCGCCAGACTATCGGGATGTTCCGGCTCTGCCTTCCCAAAGTCCTCCTTACGATCCGTTCCGAGCAACATGGCCACGGTGTCTTGATCCAGGCCGTCCAGCAGCACCATGCTCCAGCCAAGAGTCGCCGCCGCGATCCGGGCCGTCCCGATTGCATGGCCTACATCATGATTGCAGTAGCGGAACGCCCGCTCGCCATATTTCCACGCTTCCCGCCAGTGGACCGAGGTCAACCCGAAGAGAAAGGCGTGCTCCGGAAAAGACGCCAGCAGTCGTTCCACTAAGTCAGCCCGCCACTCCGCTCTGAACTCCAGCCCGTGTTCTTTCGGGGCATAGTGATAGAGGCCTGGCGCCAGATCGAGTCCCTCGATCCGTGGCAAGACCACATAGCCTTCCGTCGGATGCAGGTTGCCGGAAGACGGGTTACTCCGCAGCGCCCATTCCGACTCCCCTGCTTTCTTCCAGGCGGACAACGCAAGCGCGAATTCGAAGAACCGCGAAAGCGTTCGCACATTCACAGGCTGACAAGAAACGGTTCCCGGTTCGTAAATCGGTTCATACGCCGGCGACCGTGGTTCTTGATCCGGACTGAGTAATGGCAAGGAGATTAACGGGGCTCCTTCAAACCGTCGGAACGGATCCGGTTGATTCGCCCAATCCAGATACCCCAACGACCGGGCATACCGGTTGAAATGGTGCTTCGTCTGAACGTGATAGCGGATCACTTGATCGACCGGATCATTTGCTCCTGAGTGAGCAGGCGCAACTGAACCTGGTGTTTTATCGCCCATCATTCTGCAGGCAGTGTACAGAGCCCGTGGCGGCAATGTAAACGCAGGCGACCGTACAAAGCACATTGACCTCCTCTCCGTTGCCCCGGTATTCTCCTGTTTGTAAACGCACTGCTTTCCACAAGATACTGACTTTATGCGTTTCGACCCTGCCCTTGCCGCCCAAGACACTTTTTATCAGGCCGAAGCCGAACTCGGCGCGGACTGGGATGTGGCTGTTGAGCTGGAAAGCACTTTCTCCTCGAACGCCGGCGTGACCGCGCGCGACGCCTATGAGAGCCTGTTGGCCCTTGCCCGGCACTACCCCAACGCTCATTCCTTCCAGGCCTTCTGTATCTATATTACTTGGCAGCAGGTGACGGAAGAGACGATTGCACACCACTTTGAGACAGGCTTGAAGCTGTGCGAAGCGTATCTCGCATCTCGTGAAGCGCGAACAGAACGAGATGTTGAACAAATCGAAGAGTTGTACGGATCGTTCCGGGCCGGACTGGGACTGGAGGAGGAAGATGAGATTCAGGCCGAGTATAGGCGAGATACGCCGAAGGGGGGAGACTAGGGAGTTGAGCGCCTGACCATGTCAGAGGACCATAAACATCGGGCACGGATCTTTCTCCATCGCGGCGATCTGGTTCAGGCCCGCGCTGCCTGGGAAGCGGCAGTGGCCGATGATCGAACCGGCGGTCATCAACAAGCTCTTTCAGATTCCCTTGGCAATCTCGGCAATACCTGCGCATTGATGAACGATTGTACCCGTGCAGAACAGTGCTATCGGGAAGTTCTCACTATTCAACGGACTGAGCGTAACCTCACGGCCGTTGCTCATACCCTGGTCAACCTGGGTAACCTCCACATCGGGTCCGATCATCCGGAGAAAGCGCGTCCCTACTACCTCGAAGCCATGGACCTCTTGCGCCAGCTACAGGACAGCCGCGGTCTGGGCATTCTCTATAACAACCTGGCGCTGCAAGAGGCGCGTGACGGCCAGTGGGAGCAAGCAGTTGCTTCGTTCAAACAAGCCCTCGATCATCATCGGACGGTGGGCAATGAAGAAGGACTCGCGGTCACCTATAGCCAGCTGGGGAAATGCTATCTCGACCAGGGAGACCTCATCAGGGCCGAACGCTGCTTGAACAATGCCTCAGAGCACTATATCAAACTCGGCAACGAACCGGCCGAAGCCGCTGTCCTCCGCCTGCTTGCCACGGTGTATGAAATACGGCAAGACGCTCTCTCTGCCTTGCGCTGCCTCGAGCGCGTTGTGTCCCTTGACGAACGATATACCCTGCCTGAGTGCCAAACGGACTCCGCGCATCTCTCCAGACTGAAGCAATCCGTATAACCCCATTACGCGCTCGCCCCGTTTTCCCCCTAAACATTTTCTGGTCGCCGTCCAGTATTCTTTCATGTTCGAACAAAGAGCCAATCGCTCGAACTGCTGGACAGAATTCAATCCTCTGCTACCTTTGAAGCATCACACCTGGACGACTGTTGATCAAGTTTCATCACACACAAACCGACAAGATATTGACTTGGAGAGAGTATGGCTTTGTTCGCTCAACGGTTCACGGCCCTCGTATTCGGAACGATGATGACGGCGTCCTTCGCTCAAGCCGGAGATGTTTCCCCCACGATCACGGTCGGCACTCAGGAAGTTGGACTCACCGCCGGCTATATGTTTTCCCATCGACTGACCCACCTTCACACGACCAAACAACACGGACCCGCGCTGATGCCGTCGTGGATGATGACCATCACGGATCCGATAGGTGACAGCTGGTATCGAGGGCAGGTCTCACTTGGTGCGGAGATGGTCTATCTCGAGTTCAGAGAACCTCTCTTGACACACGGCGTCGGGTTCACGCCGAGGATCAAGTACACATTCGTCGCCTTGGGACGGATTCGACCATACGCGGAATTCGCCGGCGGGCCGTTTTGGACCGATCTCGGTGGTCGCATCCATGAAGAAGCCACACAGTTCAACTTCGTGCTGACCGGAGGTGTAGGCGTGTCATGGTTTCTCACGCAGCAACTTGCCTTCAACGCCGGCTACCGCTTCCACCATATTTCCAATGCCGGTACGGCATTCCCCAATCTTGGGTTGAACGCAAGCTTGCCCTTCGGCGGGTTTTCATTCTATTTCTAAGGAGACAGCGATCATGACCACACATGCCTTTCGCTGGTCGGTCTTTGGCCTCGCCGGACTCGTGATGTGCGCCGCGACCGGATGCACCCGATGGATGGATGTACAGCCTCCGAC
>CAZNBG010000192.1:0-6407 GCA_964570915.1 uncultured Nitrospira sp.
CCCAATAGTTCAGGAACCTTTTATTTTAGCGATTTCATCTACGGATACTATACGAAGCCAAACATCACCATTTGGGGCGAGAACAACTTTGCGAGTGTGTATACCCACCTCTTCCCCGAAGCCAGGAAACGGAATTTGGTGGGCTCCTACTGCCCGGTTACCGAAATGCTCAAGAATCCGAGTCGTGTCGCATTAGAAGGTGGATTCACCACCAGCCAACTGAAGGAAATGGTGGCGGCCGGATGGACTATCGGTGGAGAATCTACGGCGGGACTGAACTATACGGATTTCTATACTCTTGCTGGCGCCGCTGCTGACATGGATAAACACCTCGCCGATCTTCAGGCTCTCGGCTACCAACGCCCGACGTTCTGGTGCTACGAAGATGCCAAGCACAATGCGGCGCTCGATGCCGAACTAGCCAAGCGCAACGTGGTAGCGGCGTTCAGCGGGAACATTTTTTCAGACAATACCGGGCGCTCTCTGTATGGCGGCCTCACGAATCCTTATAACCTGTGGGCAGTGTCGGGTGACGCCCGCTCCTTGAGCGAGATCATCGCGGCAATCGACCACGCCGTGAAGTATGGCGAGCAACTCGGAATAGAGTGGCAGCGGTATGATCAGGACTTCGATTCTGTCGCCGACTATCTGGTGCAACTTCGAGCCGCCGGGAAGGTGGACATTACGATAGTCGAGGAGTTGATTCAGCGCCACGGCATAAAAAGTGGCCAGACGAATGGAAATCCGTCCGCGCTCCTGCCGTTCGATCAGGTCGAATACAGCTATACAAATTCACCGGCTCTTTTCTCCGGCTTGTGGGCTCTAGCGAGGTCACAGACGATCCGCGTTGCTCTGCTGGGAGATTCCCAGGAAACTTCCCCCGAAGGAAGGGGTGACGTATATGTGCCGCGCTTGCAATACGAAACCTGGAAACGATATCGCAACGTGCCTGAAACCGTCGTCGGCGGTTACCATTCTTACGGTGATGTTCCATATGGAGATTGGCTGCTGAGAAGTAGTGCTGCCCAACCTGGTGCCTCGCCGACCCGCATAGCCCCGGAGAGGCTCTTGCCGGGTATCCCAGCCGCAGCCCATGCAGCACCGGCAGGACCGCACTCGGTAAATGGGCAGTGGTACGGCCAACTTATGGTTCTCGAACCGGATGCCCGCAGTCTCAATCCCGGGGCCGAAGTGCCGACCAATACTTCGTACTTCTGCACTCAGGGTTCGGTGCGAGCTGAGATTTTTGCCGCGACATATCCCACGTCCGGCGGCATTCTCTATAAGGCACGACCATCGGATACCGAGTCCAATTACTTCGCACCAGCGACGCTCCAAGACACAGCACCTCTGGCGCTGGCCGAATCGACCTTCAAGGTGAAGTCAGTCATGACGGCCCCGTTGCCCCTCAATGGGAAACGCTATCTGCAATTGGAAATACTTGGGAATATGACTTCGGCACTGACGGATGTGATCGGAGCCCGCTTTAGGAGTGACCAATGCCCCCATGGGGTCGTCATTCAAGATCTGAGCGCTGGTGGACTGTCCACGAAGGAGTTTCTGAGCAACTACCGCTCGGCCGGAGATCTGTTTCGAGCCATGGGTTTTGACGCCGCCATTCTCCATTTTGGCGCGAACGATATCGGTGAAGGCGCGACGGCGGAGATGTTTCGAACCGACACGCAACGGCTTATCGCGCAAATCCGCGCATGGACCGGCAAGCCCGATTTTCCCGTCATTCTGATGAGCGATCCCTATCGAAAGGGACTGAGCCCGATGTCAGAGGCTGAGTATGACCGCTATCCCGGAGCGCTGCGAGCCATCGCCGCCTCGGACCCAGCGGTGCTGGTTATCAATTCGCGACGATTGATGGATGAGCGTGGTTGGAAAATGGCTCAGCCCAACCGATTGAACGAATTGCTCCTGGATGATGTTCACTATACGCCTCGTGGCGCGATCGAATTGGCCGAAGCGGAGATGCGAACACTGCTGGGTCCGTAACGCGGCTGAAGCATCATAAGAGGTCGAATCCTTGGATCGTCCGCTGATAGCACCATAGGGATAGCCTTACGCCTACCGCTCTCGGTCTCATATCCTTAATATTCCCGTAACATAGGAAGCGTATGCTGCTCTCTCACCAAGAGTGCGGCACGAGCGACAGCGACCGGAGGAGCCGTTCATGGCATCACAACGCCCAAAGACCATCCTGATCGTCGAAGATGAACCGGAGATCGCGCAGTTGGTCAAGCACTACCTTGAGAAAGAGGGATTTCATTCTTCCATCGCCAAAACCGGTCTCGAAGCACAGAAACTGGTGGCAACCGACCATCCCGATCTGGTGATCCTAGATCTCATGCTCCCTGAGGTGGATGGACTGGAAGTGTGCAAGGCACTCCGTAACAAGCCGGAAACTTCATTGCTGCCGATCATCATGCTGACTGCTAAGAACGAAGAGTCCGATACGATCGTTGGACTGGAACTGGGAGCCGATGACTATGTGACCAAACCGTTCAGCCCTAAGACATTGGTGGCCCGGGTGAAAGCCCTCTTCCGCCGTTTGGAGCGGACAAGCGATCACAAACCGACCTCCTTGACTTACGGTCCGCTCCAGATGGACCTCATACGCCATGAGGTGACTGTGAAAGGCAAGGAGATCATCCTTACCGCCAAGGAGTTCGGGCTGTTGGAGCACCTCTTGCGCCATCCCGGCCGTGTGCTGACACGAGACATGCTGCTCAATGCTGTGTGGGGATACGACTACTACGGGACGACTCGAACCGTCGACGTTCACGTCCGGCGCCTGAAAGTGAAAGTGCCGCTCCTCAACGAATCAATCGTGTCCATCAAGTCGCTCGGTTACAAACTGTCGGATCAGCCGCTTATCCCGTAACGACCTGCCACTCGTGTTTCCCTACACAGTCATATCCAGGGTAGCCCTCGCCTTTCTCGGTATTCTTATCGTCTCGTGCACGCACCATCCCCAAGTGGAAGATTTTGAGACCAGCATCGGTCGGCTAGCCCAGGATGAACTCATCCATCGATTTGGGTATCCCCAGCGATTGAAGCGGCTCAGGTCGGGAACGGAGGTATGGGACTACGAGTTCCTATCCGGCAACTCTCGCTGTGTGGGATACCGTGTCTACTTCGATGAAGACCGGCAATCACAACGATGGGAACACATCACCTGTCGCTAGACACGTCGCGTTTTCCATTGACACGTACGCTCGTGCCTTTGAGTTGAGATCCTGATCGTTCCCATGATGGCTTCCTCCATCCAACAACTTGTCTGATCAATGTGGATTCCCGCTCCTGTACGTTTTCGATCGGACTTTTACACAGATTTGATCTCATCGTGAGTATCCGTTGCCATTCATGCTGTATCAAGTAGCGTCGAAGAGTCATTCACATGGCACTCACGACGCAATCAAAATCCCGCTCCCGTCAGCCGAAACAGAGACCGCCGTTCGTGCACGTGTGGTCTCCCGAATCCAAGCGCACACGATTGCACGAGGAGCTGACTCGCCAGCGTGCCCTGTTGTTGGCCGACTGGAACTTGTCGTTCATTCCGCCCGTTGAGCAAACACACTTTGCCGATCCCGCCGATCAGGCATCAAATGATTTGGGCCAGAATCTGTCCTATCAGGTCAGAATGCGGGTGATCATGAAGCTGAAGCGCATTGAGCGTGCTCTGCTTCTGCTTCGCACCAGACACTATGGATACTGTCGCCGGTGCCGCAAGGCAATTCCCGACGAGCGGCTGGCCGTTCAACCGGATACGCTCTTCTGCGTGCCTTGTCTTGCACTGGCCGAGCGACGAGCCTCGCGAAACTAGGTATGCGGCATCTCTTGACCGCAGAGCGCATGAAAACGGTTACTCACCGGAATTTGGCAAGACGGCAAGGAGGAACATGCCATGCAATGTGTACGTTGTGCCGGCACACGAGTGCCTGAGGTCATCGCCGAGGGGGGGAGCAGAGTCTTAGCGCTCCGTTGCATTCACTGCGGAGACATCACCGATCGGGTGATCGCCAAGAATCGCCAACAGCCTCGGTTGATACAACAGGGCCGGCCTCGAACACCGGTCTATGTCCACCATTCTCCCAAATGGGATGGCCTCACGTTCGGCTAGAGGGCACTCGCATCCGATTCTACTCAGGCCCATGCTGGACGATCGTCCCGAAGCCAAATCCGCCACATCCTTCGGACTGATTTGCCTGTCCCACTGAACCTATCAGAACGGACACCGCCAGACCGACCTTCGCCACCGACAGTCCCCATTTCACGATTCGCTTTTTGAGTTTGGTCATGATCGACTGCTTTTTACACTTCCACATCGCCCCGGACGACATCAGCAACAGAGACCGCGATGTCAGGGGTGTCTGCATGGAGGGTTGACTGATATCGGTGACCTCCTTTCGACGAATCATCTGCGCCTTGCTCCATATGTGATGACGTACAGCTCCACGCACCGGCGTTGCTTCACCGCACCACTTTCCCAACCGCTCATTACGACCGCGTCTCATAATTCTTAATAATCCGTAACGAGGCAGAGATGGTAGAATGAGCTTCCTATGTTGCACGACCTGACCATTACGAAAGGGGTCTGCTTCGCCCTCTTTGCTTACGATGTGGGGCACTCCATCAACTTGACTGATGCGGAGCGGCGAATCATCGCCGGAGCGGAACGCGGGCGTCTTCGTCATAAGACTAGAGCTCCTAGGTACTTTGACTATAGACCGGCGCCACTGCGGTTGGTTAAGGAAGGGAGTGTCTTCGATGGCCGCAGGTATCCGGCCAGTCAGACGGTCGAGGTCATGGTGTACGACTTCGGAGCCGTCACCATTACGTATCGCTTCCCTCTTGATGGACCGTTCAATCGGTTGTTGGATCTGAGCGAGTCGCTCTACGAGAACGACCGACTGCTGAGCGAATCGCGCACCCGTGTGGAGCAATTGATCCACGCGCTCGGCTCCGCAATCGAGCGGCCATCCGTTGCGCAAGAGGTGGAAGACTACATCATCTTTTCGATCGAGTCCTCTGTCCCGGAGGAGCCACCGTTATGGGCGAGCAACGAAGCCGACTTGGCCCATCTCTTGCGTGCAGAGCGGATCCCGCTTTCCGACCAGGAAGTGGCCGACGCGCTCTCCTGCCGCATCTCGTTCGGGCGAGAGGACGCCGCGATCATCGACTGGCATTCGGCCGTGCTGTTTGGCAAAGATATGGACGACGTACGCGCCGTATTGGAATTCGCCAACGTCGAGTTGCTGGAGATGCGGATCCTCGATGAACAACTCGACCGGGCGTTGGACGAGGCCTACGAAGCCTTGTCCCGAAAACCGCGCCTCCTCTCGCTGCCCGGCTCCCATGAAAAGGACACGATGCACATTGCGCAGCTGCAGGTCGACAACGCCTTGCTCTTCGAACGCGTTACCAACACCTTGAAGCTGTTGGGTGATCAGTACCTCGCACGAGTGTATCGACTCGTCTCGCAGCGGTTCCATTTGGAAGCCTGGGACGCGAGCATTCTCCGCAAACTGCAGACCCTGGAAAGTATTTACGGCAAAATGTCTGATCGAGCCGGTACCCGGCGGATGGAGGTTCTTGAATGGATCATCATCGTCTTGATCACACTTTCCATCGTCCTGTCGTTCGTTCCAGTGAGTGGCGAGCGCTAAGTGCCTTAGGCCGGTTTAACCGGAATCTATCCTGAGCAACTGAGCGCGTGACCTGACTGGCAGGGCACATGGGAAATTCGTCTCATCTACCATGCACGTAGCCGAAACCTTTTCTCGTCCGATCCGTTCACCATTGGCAGTTTCTTTTGTTCTGGCGTGGATCCTTTCTCAAGACGTCGCGTGGGCGGATCTTCAGGCTGGCGTAACTGTGTGGACAGAATCCGGCCTGGCCGTGGCGACGAGTCCCTTAAGCGGCCGGAGGGAGATACCGTTAGACGCGCAGGAGGTTGTGATTGGTTCGGGCGCGAACGGGATCAATGGTATTGTGGTCACTTCTCGTCACCTCCTCGGGTTTTCAAGCCACGCCCTGACCTGGAGCAAAATGGAACTGGATCTCAACGAAAAGGTCCTCGAGCGGAAGATCCTTCCCACCTTCAGTATTGTGAGAACGGATCGGCATGTGTATGGATTTCGTGGAGTCAACGGCCTATGGCTTGAAGAGCCATTAGCCGTACGGGAGCGGATCAATCGCTTTCATAGCAATGATTATGGAATTGTCCTCATTACCAATGAACGATTGGTGGGATTCACCCCTCTGCTCGGAGGCTTCGCGTCAAAACCGTTGGACGTGCACGAGAAAATCTTGGGAGTAAATAACGACCAAGGTCACATCCCGGTTTCCACACGGCGGCCAACCTTCAGATAGGGCAACCGATTGAATGAAAGTGACGA
>CAZNBG010000193.1:0-6399 GCA_964570915.1 uncultured Nitrospira sp.
TCTCGGCATCGAACAAGGACCTGGCCGAATTGGTGAAGGCCAGGACATTTCGAGAAGATCTCTACTATCGACTAGCAGTCTTGCCGCTGTATGTACCGGCCTTGAGGGAACGGCGGGAAGACATCCCCTTGCTGGTGCAGTCCTTCATCACCGCTTCTTGTGCCCGACATCATCAAGCGGTTCGGTCTGTCGATGAAATGACGATGCGGGCGTTATGCGAGGCCGCATGGCACGGCAATGTTCGAGAATTGCAACATTATATCGAGCGAGTCGTCGTGACGACCGCTGGTCCGTGGCTTGTATGCGATGACCTTGCTTCATGTGGTGCCGTTGCTGAACACGAGAGCTTACGGTCAACGTCGGGAGGGGTTGTTGCGCAGACTGAGCGTACCCGGATTATCGATGCCCTCAAGAAGACCGTGGGGAACCGATTGAAAGCAGCCAAGTTGCTCAAGATCAGCCGAGCGAGCCTCTACAACAAGCTCCGTGCCTATCGCATCGAGTAAACATTCCCTCTGACTCGCTGACGTATCCCCTCACGCATACGACCAGGCACTCCCGCTGCAACAATCGGGGGCGCAAGCTGTGAGGCCACTCAAAGCTCCAATGTTGCCCCGTCACGCCCCAGTTTCCCGATAGAGATTGTCCAACACAGTGGACAGCCTAACTTCCTGATTTTCATTCGATACTCTGATAGAGCTCAGCGGCTGTCTCATGCTGTGGAAAAGTTCCCCAGCTCAGTTGATCCACGATTCAGAACTCAGGCTCTCCCCAACCCCTTGTCTCTATGAGCCATTTCCAGTGATCCGAGCGGTTGCTCGAGAAGGCACGGCGATTGCGCTAGGGACAAGTCGCTGGTGAGGGTTTGGGTGATTTTGGACCGGCCTCCGAATGACCCATTCCTTCGCGAGAAGGAGCCCTTCACCAGCGCTTTACCCTCCGGTGAGTCCAGGCCGGGAGTTAGTCGGAGGCCGGTTCTCTTTCCAAAGGACGGCGAAAGGTTTGTTGAACGATCATCGACGAGCGGAAATTAACAAGCCGCCTGATGAGGCGGCTACATCAGCGAGAGGAGGCCGAAATATGAGGTCCAATCAAGTTGAGCACAGGCGAAGGCAGAAGAAAGCCGGCGTGATGATGCGATTCCAAAGTCTGGCGTTGGCGAGCAGTTTAGCCTTCGCGCCGATGGGATTCGCTGCGGAGCAACATGGTCATCACGGAAAAGGGGACCAGGCGTCGGCCGAAAAGGTCATCTATCGCGAGGGCGGGTCGATCCTGCACGATCGGATGATGGATGAGGTGAAGCGCCAGCAGGAGTTCATTGGTGAGAAAGGTGGCTATAGCAATGGGGCCAATAGCCACATGCTCCAGCAGGGCGTTCTGCTGGTGGCGGAGGACCCGTCCAAAGTTGCTGTCGGCAACGGCCAACGGTGTCCGGCCAACGCACCCGTCAAAGAGTACCACGTCTCTGCGATCAACATCGAAATCACGTTGAGCCGGTTTCTCGATTACTTCCCGGGCTACATGTACGTGCTGACCGAGAATGTTGAGAAGGCGCGGGGCGAGGAAAAAGCCAACAGTGAGGCGCGCGAAAAGGAAAACGATCCCGGTGCGGTGTCAAACGGTTTGCAAGGAGACATCATTCAGCCGCTGGTGCTCCGCGCGAATCAAGGCGATTGCCTCCAGCTCACTCTTCACAACCAGATCAACGATGAACCGACCAACTTCGTCATCAATGGGTCGTCAATGGTCGTGACAGCCACCGGCAAGCCGGCGACTCCGTCGAACCCCGATACCACGGTGGCGGCGGGAGGACAGCGAAGTTTTGAATGGTACATCAAACCGGATACGCAGGAGGGCGCACGATTCTTCCGGTCACATGCCTCGCGCGAACAATTTAACCTGGGCTTGATCGGCATGCTGGTGGTGGAGCCGCGCGGATCACGGTATCTGAGTCCGTTCGACGGTCAGCCGATGGCGAGCGGCTGGGAAGCGATGATTGAAGATCCGAACGGAGCGGACTTTCGGGAATTCGCGATCTTCTATCATGAAGCGGGTGACGAGGCGTTCCGGCTCTTGAACAAGAAAGGTGAAATGTTGCCGCAGCGCGATCCTCACACCGATTCGTATCGGCCGGGCGCGCGGCTGCTCAATTATCGCAGCGAGCCGCATGGCACGCGCATTGAGCTCCAGGCGCACATGGGGTTCTACGGCGATGAGTCGATGGCATACGGTTCTTATACGTTCGGTGATCCGGCGACGACGATTCCCAGGTCTTACCTCGGTGATCCGGCTAAGTTCCGAATGGCCGGCGGGTCGGAAATCGTGCATTCGCATCACCTCCACGGCGGGTCCATCCGGTGGGCGCGCCAGCCGGGAAACAGCCATCTCGACTTCGCGGTGTCAAAGAACGGGCCGGTAAAGTTTCCTCCGATCAGCGATCCGTCAGATCGATTAGACGTCCAGTCCATCGGGCCGACGGAAGTGTACGATCAGGTGATCGAGGGTGGTTCCGGCGGGTTGCAGGCGTTGGCCGGGGAGTTCGTGTTCCATTGCCATATTCCACAACATTATGTGACAGGCATGTGGGGATTTTGGCGCGTTTATAACACGCTGCAAGCGCCGGGGTTCCAGACCGACGTTATGAAACCGCTTGCCGAGCTGCCTGACCGTCTCGGCAAGATGAAAGGAGGCATTTCATCGGACAAGCTGGTCGGCACCATCGTGGATTGGTACGGTGGGAAGAAATACGAAATCACGAAGGACAAGACCGATTGGAAGGCCGATCCGGCGAAGGTCTCCCTCAAGGACTGGGTCGCGATGATGCTTCCTCCGCAAGGCAAGCCCGGCAAGAAGAACAGCGAAAAGGAGCAGACGCTCGCGTACGATTCGACAGTGAATGATTGGACGTGGAACGGCCAGAAGGCGCTCACTGAGTTGGAGACCGCGTATGAGTGGGTGAATTACAAATCAGCGACGCCCGGGCAGCGGCAGGGGATTCTCTTCGATGCGCGATCCGGCAAACTCGCCTGGCCATGGTTGCGGCCGCATCTGGGCCGGCGCGTCCCCTTCTCGCCGAGCCATAGTGGCGCGCCGTGGCTAGAACCGATCCATCGCCGCGACGACGGGAGCAATTCGACTGAACCCCCGAGGCCCGGAGAGCAAGGACCGTGGAGTCTCTGCCCTGAGGGGGCGCCACAAAAGTCCTTCAACATTCATGCGATCACACTCCCGATTACATTGAAGAGAGCGACCGCCAAGACACCGGCGATCGTGGATCCGGACGGCATGCTTTACGTGCTGCATGAAGAAGAGCAGGACGTTCGGAAAAATCCTGCCAAGCAGATGCCGTTGGTGATCCGCGGGAACGTGCAGGATTGCATCGACGTCGTCTATACGAGCGAGTTGAAGGACGATCAGCGGCAAGGGTTTTCCAGCAAGACGAACTTGCACCCGCATATGTTCCAGTTTGACACTCAGGCGTCGGATGGCCCCATCATCGGGTTCTCCTACGAGATGTCGCTGCGACCCTTTACCATCTTGAAGGACGAACATCCTGGCAAGGGTATGCCGGTGCCGATGAACACGACGATCGAAGCCGATGCCGCCAAGGGAACGACAACCATCACGGTGAGGGATGCTTCGCGCTATCACGTGAAGACGGAGCTCGGCGTGGGCATGGACGAGGTGGGCCGGTTTGAATCGGCACGAATCAGCAAGATCAGGGGAAATCAGATTACGTTTGAGCGGCCGCTCACGCATCACCATCAGAAGGGCGAAATCGTCTCGGTGGAGTGGATCAGAGAGCGCTGGTACGTGGATGCCGATTTCGGCACCACATTCTGGCACGACCACGTATTCGGATTGGATGGCTGGGGCCATGGCTTCTATTCGACGTTCATCGCCGAGCCGCCGCGATCGACCTATCATGATCCGGTGACCGGCAAGGAAGTCCGCAGCGGACCGGTGGCCGATATTCACACGACCGAGCCGGTGTCCGCGCATATCAAAGGTTCGTTCCGTGAGATCGTCACGCAAGTCATGGACTCCAATCCCAGGACTGCGGAGCTGATTACGACGGACAATCCGCAGGCGAAAGCCGGAGCGATTTCTGTCGACGGGACTCCTTCGGCAGTGTACCCCGCCCGGCTCAATCTGTTGCCGATGAAGTTCTTGAACGGCGGCGAAGCGACGACCGGCGGCGGCTATAACATGCGGGTTGAGCCGTTGTCCGTGCGGCTCGCCAACAACCCTGATCCATCGCAGTTGTTCAGCAGTCTGATCCATGGAGATCCAGAGACCCCGATGTTGCGGGCGTATCTGGGCGATCCGGTGGTCGTCCGCTTGATCGAAGGATCGGCGAACGAAGTGCATTCCTGGCACATCAGCGGCCATTGGTTTCCGATGGAGCGATACAGCAAAGACTCGATCCCGCGCAGCACGTTGCACGTCGTGATCGGAGAGCGGTATGACGCGGCCATTCCAGCTGCGGGCGGCCCGCAACAGATGGCCGGGGACTATCTCTACTACAGCGGGCGCGCGTCTCACTTCGCAGAGGGCAGCTGGGGGATTTTCAGAGTGTTCGATCAGGCGGATGCGACGCTCAAGCCGTTGCCTGGCCGGGCGGAGATTCCACAATCGGCGAAGTCTGTTTGTCCGGCCGATGCGCCGGTCAAAACTTTCAGTGTCGCCGCCATCGATAAGGCGATTCGTTACAACAAAGGAACGCCCGGTCTGATGGAGGTGGATTTGGAGCGGAAGATGGTGCTGGGCAACGAAACCGGAAAGATGTACGTGCTCGAAGGTGAAAAGACGAAGGTTGCGTCGGGCAGCCTCGAACCGAGTCCGCTGACCCTGCATGTGAATGTCGGCGATTGCATCAAGGTCAATCTGAAGAACGACATGGCCAAAGATCGGGCCGGATTCCATGTCGATAATCTGGCCTTCGATCCCAAGGAATCGATGGGCATCAACGCCGGCAACAACCCCGGCGACCAGACGGTCGCACCGGGACAAAGCCGGACCTACACCTACTATGCCCATCCCGAATTCGGTGAAAACGCGGCCTTGATTCAGGACTGGGGAAACGTGATCGAGAATCCGCGAAACGGCCTCTTTGGAGCGATCATCATCGGTCCGAAGGGATCACACTATCGCGATCCGGTCAGCGGCGAAGATCTGAGCGACACGAGCTCCTGGAAGGCGGATGTGATCGTCGATCGCACTCTGTCGGGGAATGAACATCGGCAGAACTATCGGTCGTTCGCGCTACTGTTCCAGGATGAGGACAATATCATCGGCACGAGCTTCATGCCGTACATCCAAAAAGTCGCGGGTGTGACGGCGGTGAACTATCGGTCGGAGCCGACGGATTACCGTACCGAGAAAGGCTGTGCGTACAGCGAAGTCTTCGTCTGCGTAAAGGCCGGTGAGCAGCCAGTGACGCCGACCATCGCGGCGCATGTCGGTGATCCGGTCGTGATTCACGTGCTGGGTGCGTTCAGTGAGCAGGTCCAGCTGTTCAGTGTGTCCGGTCATGAATGGAAGCACGAGCCCTATCTGACCGGGGCGGACCTCGTCAGCACCATGGAGTTCGGCGGATCCGAGATCATCAACGCCTGGTTGCACGGCGGGGCCGGTGGGCCGAACGGGATACCAGGCGACTATCTCTGGCTCAACCAGAGGCCTGGGTATCTCGATGCCGGTCACTGGGGCATGTTGAAGGTTTTGGACCGTGACAGTCGCACGATTCTGCCGTTGAGCAGTCGGGGTCCAGCCACCCAGCAGGCGGAAGAGCCTTCGTCGGCGCAATCCTTTCCGGTGTCCACGCAGTTCAAGTAGGTCTGTCCCATTGAAGACCTTTGATTTGGGGGAAATCCGGTTGGAAGACCGGATTTCCCCCTCATTCATTTTTGGGCGGTGACCACTGCCTTGAACCGCATCTCATCCATGCGGTACAAACAAGACATGGACTTAAGCCGGAGGCACACATTAGCCGCGTTACCCGTGATCTGGTTCACATCGGTTCTCATGAACGGTTCGGTGGCGATGGCGCTGGATTTTTCCGCCGACCGAATTGTCAAGGACGGGATGTCGGCAGTCACCGCTCACGTCAACGCCAAGGATGATCGCTGGAGGTTCGAATACGCACAACCACAAAGCGGTGCCAATATCATGATCGTTCGGCTGGACAAGCAGCAGTCGTGGCTCATCTTGTCGAAGCGGCGGCAATATCTCGAGGTCCCGATAGCCACCAGCCATTTGTTGACGGTCTCTGAGAAGATGGAAGGGGAAGTCTTTCGCTAGTTCGTGGGTGATGAGATGCTGGACGGCCGCCCTACCGAGTTGTTCGCGGTGCCGGTGACCAAAAGGGGTGAAACTCGTCAGTGTTGCCGGTGGGTG
>CAZNBG010000194.1:0-6383 GCA_964570915.1 uncultured Nitrospira sp.
CGCGACAGCAGGTATTCATGCACCGCGTAGGTGTGTTCCGAGACCGCCCAGCCGGCGCTTTCCAGAATCGCGCTGAGCGCGCTCGCCGGACCTTTGGCGGGGCCGTGAACGACGAACTTGACCTCGGACAGATAAAGGTCCGAGGCAATCCCGAAAAAATAGACCCCGGCGAGCAGCGTCGGCAGACCGACGAGGGCCCAGAACCACCAGGGGGCGATCAGTGAGGGCTCGGGCGCGAGCGTGAGATCGACGGTCGCGATGTGGCCCGGCTCGACCGAGGCGCTGCGCTCGGCGGGCTCGCGGCCTTCCGCGTGCGCGCGGACCAGGTAAGTCCCAGGCGCTGCGAGCAGGGGAGAGAGACCGGTCGCGGGGAGCGGGTCCCCGGCGAGACGTACGCCAAGCGAGCGGGCATGCGCATCCTGCCAATCTTGATCGGTCATCTCATGGCCATCCGGCCGGAACCAAGCAATGTCCTTGATTTCAGATCCACGGATACGCCGTCCTTGGAAAAACTGACGCCGGCGCAGCACAGGCTGCTCGCTCCGTAATCGAATCAGTCGCTGCACAAAAGCCAACAGCTGGCGATCGCGGTCCTTCAGATCCCAGTCGAACCAACTCGTGTCATTGTCCTGACAGTAGGCGTTATTGTTCCCTCCCTGAGTGCGGCCGAGTTCATCTCCGCCGCACAGCATGGGAACTCCCTGGGAAAAGAGCAACGTCGTGAGGAAGTTGCGCTTCTGTTGTTCGCGCAAGGCCACGAGAGCTGGGTCGTTGGTCGGACCTTCGACGCCGCAGTTCCAGCTCTGATTGTTGTCGTTCCCGTCTCGATTCTCTTCCCCATTCGCCTCATTGTGCTTTTCGTTGTATGACACAAGATCGTTGAGCGTGAAGCCGTCATGAGCCGTCACGAAGTTGATGCTCGCGTACGGCCGTTTCCCGCTCCGCTCGTACAGATCGCTGCTGCCCGAAAGCCGGTAGCCCAACTCAGAAACTTGTCCACCGTCGCCCTTCCAATAGCGCCTGATGGTATCGCGGTACTTGTCGTTCCATTCGGCCCAGCCCAAGGGGAAGTTCCCCACCTGGTACCCGCCCGATGCCAAATCCCATGGCTCAGCGATGAGTTTGACTCGGGACAGGATCGGATCCTGATGAATGATGTCGAAGAATGCGCCAAGGCGGTTCACGTCATGCAGCTCTCGCGCGAGAGTGGATGCCAGATCGAACCGGAACCCGTCCACGTGCATCTCCTCGACCCAGTAGCGTAGGCTGTCCATGATCAGCTGAAGCACACGCGGGTGGTTCATATTGAGGGTGTTGCCGCATCCGGTGTAGTCCATGTAATAGCGTTTGTTGCCGTCCACCAAGCGATAGTAGGCGGCATTATCGATGCCTCGAAAGCACAGCGTCGGGCCCAGATGGTTGCCCTCCGCGGTATGGTTATAGACCACGTCGAGAATAACCTCGATGCCCTCGCTGTGCAGCGTCTTCACCATCGTCTTGAATTCCCGCACTTGCTCACCGCGTTTCTGTGAATGCGCGTACCGGATGTCAGGCGCAAAAAACCCGATCGAATTGTAGCCCCAATAGTTCGTGAGCCCTCGATCGTGTAAGTGTTGATCGCGAACAAAGTGATGCACCGGCAATAACTCGACGGCGGTCACGCCGAGAGTTTTTAAATGATCCAGAATGGCAGGCGAGGTCATGCCCAGATATGTCCCGCGCAGAGCCTCCGGGACCTCGGGATGACGGGCGGTCAGTCCCTTGACATGCACCTCATAGATCACCGTCTCATCCCAGGGAGTGCAGAGCAGTTTGTCGGCGCCCCATGTGAACGAGGAATTTGCGAAGACATCCCGTTTCGGCGGGCCGATTCAAGGGGATCGCTTTTGGGGATATATTCGGAATCATCGCGATCGTCCATCGACAGATCGGCTTGCGGGTCGCCGATTCGATAGCCGAACATGTGTCCTTCGGACCAGTGCACGTTACCCGCCACCGCTTTGGCATACGGGTCGATGAGCAGTTTCGAGGGATTGAAGCGATGTCCTTGTTCCGGATCGTAGGGGCCATGAACACGGTACCCATAATGCTGCCCGGGGAAAATTTCCGGCAAGTAAATGTGCCACACTTGATTCGTTTGCTCTTCGATCGGGATACACACGGAGGGTTTGGGATCATCAGCACGATCGAATAGACAGAGTTCGACCTTCGTCGCATTCTCGGAAAACAAGGCGAAATTGATTCCCTGACCGTCCCAATTGGCGCCCAATGGGAATGGAGCTCCTGACCATGTACGCATGTCGGCAACCTCAGCAAAATTATAGTATCAGCGCATCCTAAGACAACGCCACTTGCCCAAGAGCACGTGCTTCCATTTGGTGTTTCGTCCCCCCGTCCTTGACACTTAGGGTGAGTTTCCAAGTTCTGGAGGGTAGGAATCATCTGCCACGATGGAGACTCGGTAACCTAATCCTTCATCCTTTCCTTCAACGCCTTGGTTTTACCTTTTCCCTTTTCCACCGCTCCTTTGGTATTGCCCTTGGCTCGTTCCGCAGCGGCTTTCACGTCATGACCCTTGGCCTCTTCTTTCAGCGCTCTGGCCTCGCCTTTGGCCTCTTCCATCTCGCCCTTGATTTCGCCTTTGGCGTCTTCCATCTTGGCTCTCGTTTCACCGGTATCGCCGATCGTGGCAAGGCCCAGAAATGAAATCAGCGCAATGGCAAAGCCCATTAATAGTTTCATCAAGACCTCCTCATGAGTGATCGTAACCTTCCCGTACCATATCCGGATAAGACGGGCTCATGCACTGGGACTGTCCCGAGGTGGTCATGCCCTAGGGGACCACGAGTTCAACGTGGACCGATTGTGCCACGCGAAGCGGGAGCGTAAGATGCCGCTAGGGCTACTCACCGAACTATTCGGTGTTGGATTCAACACTGCCGGGGAAAGTCAGAGAGCAGCGAGATGCCGAGAGAAGCTCGCCTATGAGCACCAAAGACTTTTTCAGCGATGGCGGTACCGATCAAGAGCCCACCGCTCTCCATCCCGGCCCGGATGGCGAACAACCGGCCGCCGTTTTTAAAAATCGACCCCGTGATTCTATTTTCCAAACAGTGGTCGCGATCCATCCGCTCCTGCTCACGGCAGGGGTGCTCGCGATAGCGACGATGCTGCGTATCGCGCTCACGCCTGTGTTTGGGAGCGGGTACACCTTTATCACGTTCTATCCCGCCACGATGTTCATCACCGTCATCGCCGGCTGGCGGTACGGACTCGCCGCGGCCGTGGCCGCGGCGCTCTTGTCGGTGCTGTTGTTTATTACCCCGTTCAGTAACGCTGAGCATGCGGCGGCATTCGGTGTGTTTCTCGCAGTCAATGGACTCATGATCGTCATTGCGGATTGGACCGGGAGGGCACGGCACCGATTAGAGGTGGAAGCGGCTCTGATCAGAGCACGAGAAAAAGAACTGCTCGAAGAATTCCGAAAGCGGACGGAAGTGGCAGCGCGGAGCAGCGGGGAGCAGCTGCGCTCCATCCTGGATCGCGCACCGACGACGATTTTTCTGAAGGATCGCGCAGGGCGCTATCTGTTTTTCAACGACCAGTTTGCCCGGCTATTCCGCCTTGAGAGAGAACAAGCCTATGGCAAGACGGATAAAGAGATGCTGCCTGCCGGGTTGGCTGACCAATTTGCCGCAAACGACAGACGAGTGTGGGAATCCGGGACGTTGCTGACCATCGAAGAATATGTTCCTCAAATGGACGGGCGACATACCTCGCTGGTTCAGAAGTTCTTGCTGCGCGATTCCGATGGAAATCCTTACGCATTATGCGGAATTGCCCTGGACATCACCGATCGTCTGAACATGGAAGCCTCGATCCGTGCCGGAGAGGCCAGGCTGCAATTGGCGCAAGCGGCAGGGAGCGTTGGCACCTTCGATTGGGATATCGTGGAGCAACGTGGAGTGTGGTCACCCGAGCTGGAACGAATATGGGGGTTGCCGCCCGGAAGCTTCGACGGAAGTTATGCCGCTTGGCGCGGCTTGGTGTATCCGGAGGATCTCGCGGCCGCTGAGGCGGGAGCCCTGCGATCCATGGAAGATCCTTCACAGGCTCAGGAATACGAGTATCGCATTGTGCGCCCGGATGGAGCTATCCGATGGATTTATGCGAAGGCCAAGACCTTGTGTGATACGGAAGGTCGGTCGATTCGCATGGTGGGCGTCAACATGGATATCACGGACAGAAAGGAAGCTCAGTTGCGCCTTGAACGGTCCACTGAGGAGTTGGAACGAGAGGTCGAGGCACGCACGAAGGAACTTGTGCAGTCGCAGAACCGGCTGCGAGCCATGGCGACGGAACTCAATCTGGCTGAGCAACGTGAGCGCAAACGCCTGGCGACCGAGCTGCACGACCATCTGCAACAGATGCTCGTCTTCGGTAAGTTGACCGTTGGACAGGGGAAGCGGGCCGCGTTGGGGATCCCAGCCTGCGAACAGGCGCTCAATACAGTCGGCGACATGTTGTCCGATGCTCTGAGCTACACGCGTACGCTCGTTTCGGAACTCAGTCCGCAAGTGCTGCGCGATCATGGGCTCATGGCTGGACTGAAGTGGCTAGGCGAGTCCATGAAGAAACATGAGCAATCCGTGACCGTCACGGTGTCGGAGGACAACGGACTCAGGCTGCCGGAAGATCAAGAGATCCTTGTGTTCCAATCAGTGCGGGAACTGTTGATCAACTCCTCCAAACATGCCGGGATTGGCCATGCGACGGTCAGGCTTGTCCAATTGGATGACCGTTTGGAAATTACAGTACGCGACGAGGGCAAAGGCTTCGATCTTACAGCTGCGGGAACTCCTGGTGGCGGACTCTCCTCCAAGTTCGGGCTCTTCAGTATACGAGAGCGTATGAGGGCGCTGGGAGGATCTTTCGTTATCCAATCGGAGCCAGGCCGGGGAACAACCGCGACGCTCACCCTGCCACTAAGCAGCTCGGCGGCAAGAGAGGGACGGAATGTGGTGGATGGCGCGCATGTGGCTTGGACAGCCGGACCGTCGAAGGAGGATCACGCTGCACGCACCGCGCGGCACACTGCAGCGATTCATGTTCTTCTGGTAGATGATCATGCGATGGTGCGGCAGGGGTTGCGCTCCGTGCTGGATAGTTACGACGATATTCAAGTGGTGGGCGAGGCACGGGATGGGGAGGAAGCTGTGAAGCTTGCCGACGAGCTGCGGCCTCGAGTGATCGTGATGGATATCAACATGCCGAAAATGAACGGAATTGACGCCACGGCGCGCATCAAAACCAGGTGGCCCGGGATCATTGTGATCGGCATCTCGGTCAACGCCGGAGATGACAACAGCGAGGCGATGAAGCGGGCCGGCGCCACCATTGTCCTTACAAAGGACAAGGCCGTCGACCAGCTTCACAATGCGATTGTTTACGAAGTCGGCGTATCGGCCTGCAACCTTACCTGAGCAATCGCCGTTGAAGGTAGCGCGCCACGAGGATGAGTCCCAGGAACAAACTTCCGGCGATCTGTGTCACCACAAAGCGTAATCCCGAAGCCCCCTGGCTACGAGTTGATTATTTCAGGACCTGAATTGTGCCGGGTGTGAGAGCACATCTCCCTTGAACAGGTTGTACAAGTAAAACAGAAAGGGGAAGAGGATTACGGATCCTACAAGAAGACTCGCCAGTAAAATATCCAATGTGCCTTGCGGGGCGGCGTCGTAGATGGTGACGGAAGGTTCGACAAGATATGGATACTGCGACAGTGCCCAGCCCCACAGGATGGAGACGGCTCCGGTCCCTGCGAGGAATCGAGCCAGAAGGTCGCGTTGAGTGATCAACGCCCACAGTGCCGTCAAATGGACCAGAGCTGTGGCCACGACGGTCGCGCGGCCGACCTCGGTTTTCGCCAAGCCTCGATAGATTTCCGGAGCGCCATCGCGGAGAAGGATCAGGGTGATGGCCGCCATCATGATGACGAGTAGTCCGCTCATTATGGCTCGGAATCGAAAGATATGACGCAAGGACGGGTCTCGACTCTCCATGATGAGGTATGCGGCGGCGAGATACGCCACCAAGACCGTCGCGAGGAGGCCGACCGCGATGGGAAATGGCGCCAGCCACGGATCGATGAACCTTTCTTTGATTGTGTCGGTCGGTCCGGCAACGCGTCCCGATGCGATCGCTCCGAGAACGATACCCAGCATGGTAGGTGTGATCAAGCTGGACCAGGCGAATACCCCATGCCAAATCGATGGTGTATTCGTGAATCCGTCCGGACGCGATGTGATATCGTGCGTTCGGATCGCGAACGCGGTGCCTCGGAGCACGATCCCGATCAACATCAAAGTTAGGGGGATGTGCAA
>CAZNBG010000195.1:0-6326 GCA_964570915.1 uncultured Nitrospira sp.
AGAAGGCACCCAATGATTTGCATCTGACCGATTCAATACAGATTCTCGCGCGAATCAGCTGCGTGGGCCGTCACCCTCCGGTTCTCGAACCCGCTTCCTCCCTAATGGGAAAAAGCCCGGTGTGACCGCGACATACCGATCATAGGCTTCGCCAAATGTCGCACGGGCCTCCGCCTCTTCCGTATACGCAAGATGGACGTACAATCCTGCAAGCACAGGGAACATAGTCAATGTCGGTATTGTCGGCCACTGGAGCAGAAAGCCGAGCATGATCATGATGAATGCCGTGTACTGAGGATGTCTCACCCAGGCATAGGGCCCGGTCACAGCCAGGGTCTGAGCCCGTTGCGCCCAATACAAAACGCGCCAAGAAACCGCCAGCAGGATCAGTCCCACGAAGACCAGCACTTCGCTGACAATGTGCAATGGATCGGAATGCGCAGGACCTGCTCTGCCGAGCAGTGTGTGCCAGAAATGGCCGGTATCGTGAGCAAACGGATCGACCTCGGGATAGTGGCTCGCGAGCCATCCCGAGAGGAGATACATGCTCAGGGGAAATCCATACATCTCCGCAAACAGGGCCACGATGAATGCGGAGAAGGCGCCGAGCGATCGCCAATCGCGACCCGTCCGCGGACGCGTGAAGCTGAGCGCGAAAAGAATAAAGAAGACGGAGTTGACGAGGACCAGCCACCACACCCCATAGGCCGCATCGTTATCCATACAACTTCCTCTGCCAGTGCGTTAGTGACTCCGCGCGACTTCCCGTCTCACTGACTATGTGAATCAAACTCGCCGCATGACGGCTTCCTCCTCAAGCATAATCCTTCTTCTCATCACATCATCGCAATTGGTGGTGCTCCGATGACGGCGGGCTTACATCGGCCACCGACTCCCTCTGAGGTTCATGCCCCTCCGATCGGGAGCATGATGAAATCGGAGGGAGTCAGCATGACAGAAATGTGGGTACGGAGAACTGTTACGCGGCCTTCTAGGTTTGTGCCGGAGAAAGCCGCAACCATCGAAGGGGCAAGGCGTACGTGGTTCGATATGGTGAATCTCTGGGCAATCCGGGAACGAACGCTACGGACTTGTTCAACGTCCTGCTAGAATGTGCAGGCATCCTCTGTGATCTCCGGGCCGGGGATCGGATGTTGGCGAACCTGTTTTACATAGTTGCGGCAATCCATCTCGGCCCCTTCCTTCGTCGATTTGCCTTCGCTGACCAACCGCCGCCATTGGGCGATCCGATCGGCAAACGGGTCGTACACACAGACGTCTTTTCCGGAGGGCTTCCCAGCCAGTTGTTTGCATTTGGTGACCCAAAGCTCCGGTGTCAGCGCTCCGCTTTCCGTGGACTTGGTCAGTTCATAGAGCTTGTCGGCAAATGAGCCGAACTCACAGATGGAAGGATCCACCGGCGGAGGCGCCGCGTGATTCCGATCGACCGTATTCAGCATCTGGCGACAGCTGGTTTCTCCGGCCTCCTTCGAGATCAGTCCCTTCTCGATTTGCTGCTTGGTTTCCGTCCGCCGCTCATCGAACTCGGATTTGGACAAGAGGGCCGGGGCTCCAACGAACAGAGCCGTCGTGGTCGGACATCCGGCCAGCACCAGGGGTAACAGAGCAAGTAGGATTCGTCGCATCGTCAACCTCGCTTCCAAGTCAGAATAGGTTCATACTGATTATGAGTGCGCGCGATTATACGGACCACTCCACGGAGCTGTCGAGGTTACTGGAGCGGTGTGACGGTCGCCAGGCGCTGCACCGCCGCCATGTCGACCTGAGCCGCCACCGTCGATGCCATCACGACGATCAGGAGTGACTGCACGATGAATCGATGCATGCATAGTCCTCCTCGTAAAAACCAATCGCCAATGACTTGATCGAGCAGGCACTCAGTACATGAACAGCCGTGCTGTTCGGCACCACGGAGTCTGCCCCTTAATCTGGCTGCGATGCCGTTCTTATAGTCGGCTCCGTAGACGCTCATAGCCCTTCTTCAATTCGTCGATCGCCAAGCCCAGCGCGGCGCCGACGGATTCCGCCGTCTTGCCGGCCTCCTCCCGTGCCGCCTCCAGCTTGGGCCGTATTTCTTCCCACTGATTTTCCAGTCGCGCCCATTCATCCTTTGCGTCTGCCTTCGCCAGGTGAAGCTGGACCTGAAGTTCATCGCGCTGTTGCTTGAACTGCTCCAGTGCTTTCGCCATCTGCTCTTTGATGTCTGCCATGAGGTTTACTCCTTCGTTGAATGTGGGCACCGTTGAGACTTCTGTTTACCGTGACTCTCATAACCTCGCCGCACTCGCGATCTCGCGCTTCACAGACAAGACCTTCACGTGCCTGCCTCCCTATCCATTGAAGCTGAGAGACCCTTATTCTTCCCGCGTCTCTCCCCTCAGGCGATGGCGATTCTGATGGTCGGACGGTACGTTGTCAATGTGACAGGAGACAACCGCGATCTGAGACACCGTATACTGTTCGGAACGAACGCCGGAAAGCCCATCGGCATGATCCGCATCGATCGCGAAGCCTACGCCCGCAGGTAAACTGCTTACCATCACCGCGACAAACAAGCGCCAGACGTGAACCAGTCAGCTCTTTTGTGAATCCCTGGAGTTCCCGGGAATCACGCAGCGGCTGAATAAAAGCAGCGGGTCGGATCCCTTAACGAGCTCTGACCGGATCAGCTCAGAAGGTCAAGCGTCTTGAAGGGCCCTATCCGCCAAAGGAATGGCAGGACAGAGGGGCAGAAGGGAATTATTGAATCTCTTTGGAAACTTTTCTCTCCTCATCTCCTTACCATTGCTCTCGCGATACACAAGCTCGTCGGTGTCGAGATCGTATTCGGGGATCTCAGCACTTTCCCATCTCCTCGTGAAGTATTGATAGAAGAGTGTATACAGGCCGTAGTCATTATAATTTTGCTCAAATACATACTCGGGCATCGTGTGGACGTCCAAACCAGTGTGATAATGCTGCAACCAAATGAAATCCCCTAGAATGGCCAATTTTACATGTGGTGGGTCCGAGTACAGCTTGAGGCGCACTGACTTCTGGCCGGCTTTGAGTCGCTTACACAACTCGATGGATTTTTCGACTTGCTCACCGAGAGCCTCAGGGGTGACAGCAGAATCGGAGAGAGCACTCGCTCGGGCCCGTGCGGCAGCACTATAGGGGTTGAGCAACATAATCTTGGATTCTAAAGATTTCCAGATCACGGTGTGTAACTCCCCCTCTGGCTCCACGAAGGTGCGGTAGCCAGTGGATCCAATGATCATGAGATTCTTGGCTCGGATTTGTCTGGTTATGATCTGATCAATTTGACTCCGAGTGAGAGTTCCGGCAGGGACAATATATTTGAGTCCCGCATAAGTCGCCATCTCCGCAAGGCGTCGATTTCTCACTGCACGGCACAGTCCATTGATACCGGCAATAAGCAGGATCGCCACCGCAACTTCAATTCCAATGACGGCTACTGTATTGCGCTCGATTGCAGACCAGTGCATCGCAAAGGTCTGGCCGATCAAGTTAGCCGCATACGGCAGTGACGCTGCGGCTCCAGCACTCAGCGTAACCACCACCACATGATACAACACCGCTCCTACGTCGTCGAACAACTCCTGGCGCTTGGCAAATTTCCCTGTTGTAATTGGTCCTCTCATAAGTGGTTCCCTCGCGTCCCTTCACCAACTCGAAAGAATGTCGAATGCTTGGAGCGCCCGCTAACAACGTCCTATGCAGATCGGGGAGAGAACCGTTTAGGGAGGGTCTCTAGACAGCAGCGCGGCCAGGGTATTGGGAGCATTGATGGGTCGCAGCAGGCGCAGGCAAAAGAACCACCGCCAGAGTGCTGTCGCTACGAAAAGGATTCCCTGCATGGCCCTGTGACATTGGCCGGATTGTGTAACGTGAACTCCTTGACAGAGAAAACCTCCCTCCCCTGAGTACGGGAACCGGGGGAAAAGCGCTGCATGGCCTGTCCATGTAGTGGTTAGCTCCATTGCATGTGCCCACCAACCAACTACAGCCTATCAAACAGTATTCCTCGTACATATTACGCTCATGTAAAATCTTACTGCTACGCAGCCGTTTTAATGTGCACACTAGTCGGGACGAGCCCCGGAGAGCCCGTCGGCATGATCCGCATCGATCGCGAAGCCTACGCTCGTGAATGAAGTAGTCGAGGTTCAACGGCCCTGGAAATCAATCCTTCACATCATCCACAAGGGTGGATTTACCTGAGCAGTGCGTACCGGAAATAGCGATTTGCATCAGAGGAGAAGGCATCCCGTGGTTCAGCAAGAATATCAGATCTCGGATCGGGATCTTTGGCGACCCGAGAATGATCCACGAAAGAACTGGGGGGCTGACCCCGTAAATCTCTCTTCCCCAGCAGTTCTACTTATCGACCGCCGCATTGACAGAGGCGCTTACGAAAGTGCAACATGAGCATCCCGTCATCAAGGGTGCGTTGCAGGAAATAAGATGATAAAGAGAACGTGCGGTGCTGTGTTAAATTTTAGAGAATAAGGAGGCCTGAATTATGGCACTACTGATTACCGAAGAATGTATTAACTGTGGCGCCTGCCTGCCGGAATGTCCGAACGAAGCCATCTTCGAAACTCGCGGCGACGCAGAGGCGAAGGGAAATCATGTGGGCGACGGCCAGGGAGTGGGCGACAGTATTTACGTGATTACCCACGATCGATGTACCGAGTGCGTCGGCCATTTTGACGAACCGCAATGTGCGGCCGTCTGTCCGGTCGATAATTGCTGTATTTCTGATCCAGCATATCCGGAAGGGACCGATGTCCTGCTGGAAAAGGCGAGGACACTCAATCCCGACAAGCCGATCGATCCGGCAAAAGTGTGGAGCGGCGTGCGGAACTGACCGTTTCCGCTGTGAGGTTCCGTGCCACTCCAGGCGGCTGAGAACGCCGACGGGACAGTCGTGTGTGCCTTGGCTTAACCGAACCGATTAGTCATGGCTGATAAAGTTCCAAGGTTTTTGACCAATGCAACCGTCATCAAAGTGTTGGCAAAAGTCTTTGCGTTCCAAGCCATCGAGATCAATCTCTTGCGTTCCCATGCCGGAATATCCGATGCGAACTGGAAAACCCTCAAGCGGGAAGCGTTTAAGAAAACCTACGCGAAGGAACGGGCTTTTTATGAAGATCGCTTGACGGGCGCGTTCGCGTTGGAGCACATTTCCCAGTCTGAACGCGAGACACGACTGCTTGAACTGTGGCTCAAACAGAGCGAGGAATCCCCCAAAGACGAATCATAACCTCCGCCAGGAACGTAAGGTAGCCAACCCCTTAACTAAATTCCTTGCCTCTACGCTGCAGACTTCACCGCAACCGACAAACCGGCTTTCGCGCAGAGGCCCACAAGGTAATCAAGCGACAGCTTGTCCACCTTGTTACAGGCGATCTCTGATATGCGTGGCTGAAGAACACCGAGTCGTTTCGCCGCTTGCGCCTGAGTCAACCCTTCACGGGTCATCCACTTGCGCAACACCTCGGCTAGCTCACAGCGCAGCAGCATGACGGCTGCCTCGTGCGGTGGAAATCCCAGGTCAAGAAACACATTTCCGCTACCCCGTGTCATGCGCATCTTGGATTTCTTCATGGTATCTCTCCGATCAACTCGTACCGTTGTGCGGCAAGATCGATATCTGCCTTCCCGATCGTCCGAGTCTTCTTCTGAAAAGCGTGCAACACATAGATTGCCTGCTCAAACTTAGCCACGTAGATCACACGAAACGCCCCAGCCTCGTCTCGCACCCGAATTTCGTAGGCACCTGGCCCGACGCTTGGAATCGGCTTGAAATCCGAGGGCTCGCGCCCTACTTGCACCATGAATAACTCATGTCCAACACGTTGGCGTGCTAACTTCGGAAATCGTGCCAAATCCCTACGGGCCGTACCGACAAAATACGCGACCTTCATCAATGTAAATTATACGAATGTTCGTATTACGATGCAAGCGCACAACCAGCAACGCCTGGAGTGTACTTGAGATCCTGCTTCCCGTTGAATCCACTCGACGAGGAGGAGGTGCTCGGTTCCGTCGGCGAGAGAAAACAAGCGGAGTCTGACCCCTTAAATTTGCTCTAACTTTTTCACAGTCACCTACGCCAGACTGGCGTTCTTCTGAGCAGTCCTATTTTTTCTTCCAGTGAGAGGCCGGTCCCTTTTCCGAGACCGATGGTCTGGTCGGGTGGGGGTCGGCAAAACCACTGCCGGTGAAACGCCGAACCTTGCAGCAAGTCCGGCCATTTGGCGGACAGTTAGATCCCGGTTGCCCGGCAGGACTTTGTG
>CAZNBG010000196.1:0-6324 GCA_964570915.1 uncultured Nitrospira sp.
AGGTCGGTTTCATGGAGATCATTTGGAGTAAGTCCAGTCACTTAGGCTAGGCGAGCAAGCATGCAGGGGTTGCATTTCATCAAGGTCGTGAAAGGCAACATCGCATCCTGATATGCTGTCCGTTGAAGAATAGGGTGAGAACCGGTCGAGCGGTTAGCCACCACGGTCCAGTACTTGATGGCGAGTTTGGGGTGTCGGGTGAGATCGTGAGTCGGATACTGGATCACGTGCTCGGCCAGGGGCCGGGCCGCAATCCAGTACCGTGGAGGATGGCACCGAATCCCAATCGCGGGTCTGCTATGCGATGGTTGGCTAAAAACGTGTCTAAAATATCGACTAAAATATCGAATAGATAAATGGCGCAACGGCGGCGCCTTCAACATAATATATCAGCGTGGCCAACAGAAGTAACACGAACACGACGGGTGCCAACCAGTATGATCTTCTCTCTCGTACAAACATGATGAGTTCTTGAATCCTTCCTACACCATTTGGAATATTGATCCCCTGTGATTCACTCATCGATGCCTCCTTGTGAACAATCCAAACGTTACGTTGCCATAGCGACACGGTATTGCCACTCAAGCGCACTTCGCTCGCTGGGATTTCACAGTCTCCACCCATCTGGCACCTACTACACACAACTGCCTAAAAAGAATAAATGCGAAGATTGCTCCGGGGTAAAACCAGAACCCGCCGAATTTTGAGGTAATAGCCCCGCCTATCAATGCTACCAAGATCGACAGGAAATCGGTCACCGGTCCGAGCGGTTCATACACTTGCATGTGCCTTGCATTAGTTCGATATCCATCTTTTCTAAGCAGTTCTTGCTGCCAAGGGCGTTTCTCATACGGTTTCAATTTGTCGGTTTGAGGAACGCCTGGAGCCGCCGTGTCTTTCAGGACATGGTCGTCGCAGGCATCGATACAGGCATAGCACTTGATACATTCTCGGTTGATCACTTTGCCATTGAAATGGAAAATCTCTCGGCTGACATCAATTCCTTGCGGACATGCGTTACTGCAATCGCGGCATCCTGTACATTGCGCAACGCGTGTTATTTTAGATTGGATGGGAGAGATGTTCATAAGCGGCGCCATCATTGGGGCATACGGACAAAGAATTCTACAAAATGCCCCCTGTCCATACCGCAAATTCAACACGATACTCATCGTAAACTGGATGAACACCGCTAAGCCGAATGCCAACAAGAAATCATTCCAGGTAGGTTTGATATCAAAGTTGAATGGGGCGCTCTGAGCGAACGCCTTACCTTCATAACCGGGCAGATCGGCTACGGGAGGAGGTGACATGACGTTGACTTGTGGAGTAAATCCAGACTTGAGGACCAATATGATGACTGGTAAGAGGAGTACAAATAGCGCCCCTATCCTCAAGAGCCAACGATGAGGTGTATTGATAAGGACATTCTTCTCGCGCAGATTGAGGTATTGCCGTACTTTTAGCTTGCGCAAAATCCAGTCAGCAAATTCAATTGCCCCTCGCATGTGACAGACCCAACCACAAAAGGCACGCCCCCAGATCAGTATGGAAATCAAAATTAGCGCGACCATAATCGACGCGGCATTAATGGTTCCCTTGGCAAGCGAAGGGACGCCCATCATTGCGGTCTTGCCCCAAATCTGAAAGTCGAACACATGCCATGAAATGAGATGAAACGCGATATACGCATGCACCGACGCCAGTGCTATCATTCTATATTTGTATCGTTTCGTGGGCTGCTGATCGACATGACTTCCGACCTTGCACGAATTGTGGGTATTATTTTCTGGCGTGTCGATTGCGATGATCGGGAGTTCACGTCTTGGCAGGTTGTCGATAACTTCAGAACTCATTGTGGTGTTCCTCCTAATCAGTGGGCTGAATCTATCAGGGGTACCTAGTAACTGGCGTTCCCCTAAATGCGGGGGCAGAGGAGGGGAGAGGGGGGGGATGTCCCCCTTTGGGAGGAGTTGCAAAATGAAGCGGGCCTTCTCTTGGAAAGCTGATTGCTCTGGCGTTGTGGAACGAGCTACTGAGCGCGAAGTGAGTCAGTGAACAGTGTGAGTAGTGCACGTGGCAGGCAGTATGTGCTTCGGACGTACGTATTGTAGTGGTGGCAGGCGTTATGGTGTGTTCATGATGTTGAAGAGGTGCCGTAAAATCGGTCTCTGAGCATCCACTCTAGGCATTGTTCTGTGGAAAGTACGAAAGCGGCGCTGTGGCACCAGCTGATCACTGCCGAATGAGGCCTCGTCGAAGCACTTCTTGAGCTAAGAGTCGCATGGCCTGGTCATTTCCTATATTGCTGAAGTGGCGGTCAGTCGAGCTGACGGACAGCTCTTCCCTTCCTTGCAACGTGATTTCAATCAAATCGGGGTGAGTAATCAGGCTTCTGAGGAGATCCGGCATATCCAACTGCGCTTGGAATAGTTTGCCGGCGCGCGTTTCAACACACCGCACTCCCCGTTTGCCTGCATCATCAAAGTCCGGTCTGATCGGATAGAACACGCTGAAGGCTGCCTTGTGTTGCTCGGCCGTGGCCTTGATTTTAGCCATGAGCGCACGGGTGATATCGATCAAATAGTTGTCTTTGGGGGAACGTGGTCGGATGTATGGCGAAAAGTGGCTTCGACTATGTTCAACGTCCTCTTGGGTTCGAACCACTACCCGTCGTTCGTCCGACAGGGAAAAGATGTCTTTCGCGAGGTCTTGTTGATTGATGACGGGCAGGTTCGCGCAACGAAGTGGTCGCGATTCACTCGGTTCCCTCGCGTCAGATGGAAGGCGCGGTACCCATTCGTAGAGGATATGTTGTGCTACGCTTCGGTGCCTGAATTGCAGCGTAGCCCGTGTGGCGAGATCCCATATTCGGAAGCGGCTCAGATGAACGCTGTCATGGAAAAAAGGTCCATGAAGCGACTGTCCGTCAAACCAAAACGTCGGCTTGATATGCTCATTCCGATCGGGAAATGTATTTTCCCAAAAATCGTTCACGGGCTGTGCCCATACCAGCACCAGATCGGCTCGATATGTTTGAAAGTACCGTTCAAGAGCCAACAACTGCTGATCTTGTCCCCATCCAGAGGCGGCGAGGGAGAAGACCTTAACTGTCCGAGAAGGGAGAATCGCGGAGAGGTGGTGTTCCAGCAACCGCTCCGGCATCTTGTCGAGGCCACTGGTTGCGGCTTCCACATTGCTGTCGCCTACCAGCAGCACAACGATATCATCGGTGCCATACGAGAATGGATTTCCGCGCAGCCCCAATTCATTTTGAACGGAGTCATTCGCAGCGGCAAGTCCTCTCCTCGGTGATCCGTCCCATCCCCATCCCGATGGAATCGGGGGTGGATACTGAGCAATTCTTAATAAAATCTCAACCGCAAGCAGCACGATCGCCGAGATGCCGATCAGTGCTGTTATTTTTGTCGATGCGTGGGAAGGCGGCATGTGAATTGTATCCCTCGCGCAAGTTCCGTTGTTGATTCGTCTTTGGTGTTTGCGGGGTACAATCCCAATCTTTAGTGACTGGATCTCGAACCAACATTCTGGCTAATTCTGAAATGGTGCTCGCACACTGCACGACCGTTCCGGCCAGGCTGATACAACAAGATGTACCTGAAATGAAAATGTATCGGTAGTTTTTCCTGTTTTTGTGATGTTCTGAGTGGAATGACCTCTACCATATTCGAGAATCTGATCTGCACATCAGGCGGGAAGGAGGTGCGTGCATGAAACAGAGGAAAGCTAATTCAGATCGATTAGCGTATTCGAGGGGAAATCTGTGCTAACAGAGGGAAATCTTAATTATCAACTATTGTTCATGAGGGCGGGGAGCAGCCGATGCCGATGGCATGTCGGCGGAAATACAGGACTGCATGAGTGCGACTCGGCATTGCCACGAGGTAGCCGCATCGTTGACGCGGTTGACCACATCCGCTGCCTTCACGGTGCCGACGCTAATGTCCACAAGCACATGATCAGGAACGCGGTTGAAGTAGACGCCGGTCACACCTGAAATGCCCTGCAAGACGGCGTTTATCTCAGCTTCCTTGCTGTTACAGTCGGAGCCGCTGAGCATCAGAGGCAGTCGTTCCTTGGTGGGCGGATTGGCCGTGGCCGAAAGCGAGGCGGACAGGCTTGCAATCAGGACCATGATCGGGACACATCGTTTGATCAAAAATGTGTGCATGTGATGAACCCTCTTTGCTGAATCGGCTTCTTCTTGTGTGTCGATAAAATACACAAAGAAGCATTCTCATGTCGAGCCGCTATTTGGCCTGCACCAAAAACGCTTTCGAACGGGCGTTGCCGCCGCCGGCAACGACATCGATGAACGACATGCCGGGCTGAATATCGGGAACTGTCGCTTCGATGGTCCGGTCGTTCAGAAATTTATAGTCGATCTTGGCCGGTCCCGCGGCACTGAACCCCAGGCCACGGAAACAATCTTTCGTGCCGAAGTGTTCGCCTTTAATCGTGATCGTTTGCCCAGGCTTGGCTTCGTCCGGTTCAACGGTGACAATCTTTGGTTTTTTGCTGCTATCGCAGACGGGGTCTTTCTCGACCTTCTCGTCGTCGTGTCCCTTGATCGATTCCGTGTCGAAGAGAGTATATCCGGCGCCGTCGACGACAGACCCTTCTTCGGCAAATGAGCAGGGTGAAGGGAGGGGAAGCGTCAGGAACGAGATCATGACGAGGGACGGCAGGAATCGGAGAGTCATCGGGACCTCCTTTCGGAGTTACTTGTTCGGCATGGACACATAAGTTTCTCCAACGATCGCTTGGCCGGGAGGAGATAATGCAAATTTCGTAAAGGCATCAACCAAGGGGTTCGGCTCTTTTTTAGTCAGCAGCAGCAGAGGGCGCCGCAGGCTGTACCGCCCATCCTTTACCGTTGGTACCTCGGGTTCGACCTTGTCGACCTGCAGTAACCGGACGGCGACGCCGTCTGAGACCACGGAAAGGCCGGTACTCAACGAGATATAGGATGCGGCAGACAGGGGCGGAAGGGTTCCGACGACGGTTTTGACCACCGTTTCATCGCCACTGATGACTGTGGCGGTTTCAGGAATTTCCCCTGGGATGCCGAGTTGAGACTCGAACGCCTCGCGGATATTTTGATTATGCGGCCGGTCGATCAGAAGGATCTTGGTCTCTGGCCCGCCCAGGTCAGACCATTCTTTGATTTTTCCAGAAAAGATGTCGGCGGCCTGCTGCTTCGTGACTTCTTTGGTGAAGTTGGACAGGTGGACCAAAATGCCGATGCCGTCCCAGCCGATCTGTGTGGCTGTCAGAGCGGAGTCGTCAGCTCCTGTCACGGCCATCTGCGCGCGGCCAGTTTTGACCAACTGCAACGGCTTGGAGTTCTCATCCCAGAGGATATCAATATAGGCACGGGGGTTCGCTTTCTCAAACGCGCGCGCCAACATCTCGATGGTGGCTTGCTCCGGTCCATTGCCGGCGATGACAAGGCTTCCGGCAGTTTGGGCAACGGTAACGGTAGGGGATAGGCAAAGGATCAGGACGATCAACAGCCAGCCTACCGACAGTCTTCCCGTCATAGGTCCTTCCGATGCCTGGGGAGGCCACGACCGGTCCAGCGCAGTGTGATGGTACGACGAGGTCCATCCATGGTTACGATCCTGGATTGGACTCCTCGCTCGAAAAGGAGTCTGATTCGGAAGACATGTTCGGTGGCGGCGCATTGCGCTGCACATTTAACGGCGGTAATTTAGAGAATCGCTGCATCCGTTCCTGAACCATCGCGTTGGCCTTGATCTCAGAAAATCCGGGTTTGTGATCACCGATCACATGGGAGGAGAAAGAAGAGAGAAGTCGAGTCGCCAGTCGCGCATGGCAATGGGGACACTCCGTATCTTCGACCCTCGCATGGACGGACTGAGTGGCTTCGAATTGTCTCTCACACTGCCCACAACGGTATTCGTACAGTGGCACGGGGGTATCCTTTCTTCGCCTAAGGCTCCAGGTATATTGTGCGGAACGGCTCGGTACTTGACAAGCTGACCTCAAGCAAGCGATCTTGACCGGCTTACAACGTTCCGTTTATTGTAACAACTTACTCAGTCAAACTACCAGCTTCAGAGGAGGGTTTCGATGTCAGTGCTGATTCGACGATACAAAGGCCACAACGGCATGATGCAAGAAGAACGGATCGACGATGAAGATCGAATTGAGCGCTACATGAGGCTCTTCGAGAAAGACGACGTGAAAAAGTTGGGGACTGGTGTGAAGGTCTTCATCGAGTAGGATGTGTGGCTGCTCCTTCCTTGAGTCGGTAAGGGACAGGGGGAACGGGAGATG
>CAZNBG010000197.1:0-6304 GCA_964570915.1 uncultured Nitrospira sp.
TCTCAATCCGTCTGGAGACTTTTACAAGGTTCGCTTCTCCAAGACCTTCTAGGGGCAAGACAAGGATTCGAACAGGGATGAGACCTGGGAGAGGGGGAGAGATCCGACACGCACAACGGCCCGGTCGTTACTGTTCCCGGGGAGATTGGTTCTGAAGGCGCTTCATCTCCGCCTTGACCGCTTCCAATTCACTGGCTTGTCCCGCAAGCTTGCCTTGTGCCTCTTTCAGGGCGGCAGCGAGGTCCTCGACCTGCCGTTGCAGCGCGTTGTCGCTGTTTTCTCGAACCGTGTCGTTGTTCGGGCGCGCAGCAGTCACTTCCGTGCGTCCCGATTGATTGGAAATCTCTCCGGCTTCAGCAGGATGTGAAACGCTCAATTCAGATGGAAACCCTTCCGGAATTTTTAATGAAATATGTATCGCATCCGATTTGGACCACAACTGTGCTCTCTTCCCTTGCAGGAAGAGTTCTTGGACCGGTTCAGCGGCCCTGATGATCAGCGGACGGCCGACGATTTGCGTGGTTTCTCCGCCGGGCGGGATAACGAATGGATTGAGAGCCACATGCAAATAGCGATGTCGCACAAAGAGGGTTCCGGTGGTCCTGCCTCCGGTGGAGGAAAACGGAGTGGAAGGGAAGGAAAAGAACACCCGCTCGGTCCTGCTTGCGCGGCTAAACGTAGACGTCAACCATGGAACGAGTTTGTTCAGCTCATCCGGCCGGTAGAGCGGAGCATCGAGTTGTCTGCCTCGCTGCACGTCATTCTCGAGCGCGGCCACGAAAAGGGATCCAAGAAGTTGACGTAGGTTGGATTGGTCAAAAGCATACGGATGATCATTGCGGGGGGCGGCTGGTCCAGATCCTATCTCGCCCAGTGCGATCACATCCGTGGTGGGATCATGTTGCAGGCCGACCTGGAGACCGCTCCGTTCGTAAAGGATGTGCTGATCCAGGCCGCAGGCAGTCTGAAGAATCATCAGCAAGATCGGACCTACTCCGATCCACGAGCAGCTGTTTCGAAAGGGTTTCACCATCATGGTACTCCCTTTGTCTGAATAACATGCGGTCTATCAGATCCGAGACGTTCGGTCAATAGCAGGCAGGATATGCGGCTCTTGCGGTTGATCACAGGAAGAGGACGAGTTGCCGGATCGGAAAAGCGTCGGGGTTTGCGGTGGAGCATCCTATTGATGCTGGCGATGCTGCTCTCGCAGGGGTGTGGGCTGGTTTACGATGCGGTGATCATGCTACGCCTATTGGAACGCGATGAAGTGTCGGCGATCTGTGCGCGCGGGCGATTGCGTGTCGGCATTTCCATCGAGCCGTTTCGCCCGTTTGTCTTCCCCGCCGTGTACACCGACGAAGGCATTCGGGTCACCGGCCTGGATGTCGAGCTGATTCGGGAAATCGCCGATGCGGTCACGGCGCATTGCGGAGGAGCCACGCCTGTCGTACCGGTCCTGCACCTCACTCGCTTCCCCGATCTGTTCATCAAAATGAATGAAGGCCAGCTGGACCTCTTCGTCTCATCCGTCAGCGGCACCGTTCCCGGCGCACGGCCGCAGGGCTTGTGGTTTTCACCTCCCTATTTTCATGATGACGGTGTCGCAGCCATCATCCAAAAGCCCGAAATAGCGGAACGCGTACGGGAACAATTTCGAACGCAGCACGGAAAGCCGGATACGCTCGCTGCCGTCCAGGAAGGGTTTGCCGGCTTGGCGGTCGCCGTTCAGAAGGGGCGCTCCTCGCATCAGTAGCCAACGCCAATCTCAAACGGGTTCGCATGGTCGTCTGCGATTCGCTGCCGGCCTCGATCGAGACGAAGGATCTGAATATCGATGTCATCCTGACCAACCATTCCATCCTCGAATATGTGACGAAACGGGTCTGGCAGGATTGGCGGCTCTTGACACACAGTGACGGGACCCCCTTGGTGCTGACTCATGAGGATCTGTCCATCGTGACAAGCGACCAGCACAGACAGTTACAATGGCTCTTGAACAATCTGCTGTTTCGTCTGGAAGAGTCAGGGCGATTACGGCGGATGTGGAAGCGCTGGACCGAAGATGACTATGCGCCGAGTCGACGGGCCGCCACCGAAGGCTTACCGCTCGAAGTCTCAAAAGTACCGCAACATCAGAGTCAAGGTCAGTTCCAATCGGCCGAGCAAAGATGAGAAAGTGGAGTCTTCATAGGAAACATTTCACGACGAATTGCAACCGGCAGACCTCGTCTAGATGGCCCTGCAATAGAACATCTTCACCTATACCTCATTCTGTTTTCTCCGGACCGAGGAGACTATCCTTCTCCCGGAACAGGAGCCAATCTCCGGTAGCATGTGCTGCGCCGATCGAGTCGGCGACGGATTGCAGCGTTCGTTCGATCAGGCGGGCTTTATTGAACGCGGGGATAATCATGGAGAGATCTATGATATCGGTATGATGCCATTGATGCTTTGAGCTAGGACATGGGAAATGAATCAAGGGCGTACTGAAAAGCAAAGAATTGTTCCTCAAAGAGGATCAGAAATCCGCTCAAATAAAGCCTTTTCCTGACGCAGCTTGTGAGCCGATGTTTTAAAAGGCTTCTGCGCTTGCAATTCGCAAACGATCCGAAAATCATTTTCATAGGGTCGAGCGTTTCCGGTTTGTCCGACATCTCGGCCTGTTGGTTTGTTACGTATGGACACACGGACAGATTCGTCCATCGCACTATATGCTCTCGTCACATGATAACGATAACGAAAACACTTTAAGGGGGACGGGGTTGTCATGTGAAGCCTCCATTCGTCCTGCATAAAGGGTTTTCAATCCGCTGATCACCCGGTCTGCCTGGTCGGGGGGAAGAATCGTAAGAATGACGACATTGATGTCAGGATGAAGGAAGGTCCCGTACACTCTGCCGGTGACACCCTTACCCATGACATTGTTAAAAATCGTATAGGCTGTAGTACCAGTACTGTTCAGAAACCCCTCTAAATCACTTAACATAGAATCCCGACCCACAATGATGAGAATTTTCATGGCCTATCGTGCCTCCTTGCTCACCCATGTAGTATCGTCTCCATGACCGACTCACCGAAGCGGGTCAACACGAGGTCGTCGTACAACTGCCGCCAAACTCGTTGTCAGCCGGCTGTACCTCGACTAAGAGGCTCGCCCCGTGCCGTGAGACTGGCCCGACGTATTGAGGCGGCTCATAGGGCGCTGACAGATTGGCCGCCGGGAACCAATTGCAACCCGTCAAAATGTCAAACAGCAATATAAAACCGACGCGCAAAATACGGATGCCGAAACTATAAGATGTGGCTACTCGCATCGGCGTATCTCTTATCGGTCAGTAGGAAATGTTTTCGCGCTGGCTTCTTGTGACGGCGGTGCAGGTTTCTCCGACTTGATCTGGTCGTGCCCTGGTGCCCGCGTCGGTTCGGGGACGTTCATGAGATCGTACCCGGGTTCCGGCGTGACGACACGCACCTTGTTGCCATTCATCAACGCGGCATTGGGATTGTTGATGATGCGGTCATTCGCGGAAAGCCCATCTGCGACCTCGACAATTTGATCCATGAGCTTGCTCACAGTGATCTTTTTCAGGTTGACCCGGTCGTCCTCCGTCACCACGGCCACTTGCGTCCCATGCTCCTGGAACACCAACGCGGTGGTCGGCATCGTGAATGCGTGACGATCGACCGGCGCCGTAAGGTGAACCTGGGCATAGGAGCCAGGCCAGAGAGCCCGGTCCTCATTGTCGATGGTGAAGATGGTGGTCGTGGTGCGTGTGCTGATATCGAACCCGCGGGCGACCGTCAGAAACTTGAAATTAAAATGGCGGTCAGGCAGTTGCGGGACGGTCACATCGGCGGTCATGCGCGGCTGGAGGAAGGGCCCGAACTGTTCCGGCACATTGACAAAGAGGCGCAGCTTATCGACGACGGCGACGGTAAAAAGGTTGTTTTTTGCATTGGGGGTGCTGAGATTGCCTTCTTTACTGACCAGGTCACCGACGTTGATGTTGCGCTGGATCACCACTCCGTCAAAGGGCGCGACGATTTTTTTGAACCCGATGAACGCCTCGATATTCTTGACCCTTTGTTCCGCAGCTCGAACGATCGCCGCCTGGGACTTCATGTTTTGTTCTTGCACCGTGATCGACTGCTCGGAGACCGCATGACTGGGGCGCATCGCGATCCAACGCTGTGCAGTCACCTCGGCGAGATCATACTTGACCCGCTCCGAATCGAGATCCGCAGAGGCCTGCCGAAATTCGGCGTCGAGATCCGGGGTGCTGATTTCAGCGAGAATATCGTCTTTCTTTACGAGATCTCCGTAGTCCTTGTGCCAGAGCTTCACATAGCCGCTGACTCGGGCATAAATCGGCGCCTCGTACCAGCCGACGATATTGCCGGGGAGGACGATGCTTTCGGTCGTCGGCACCGGCTGAGGAGAGACGACCGCCACGGTGGAGACAGCATCCTCGAGAGTTTTCTCGCTCAGCAGCTGAGCGTCGCTCCCGCTTTCAAAAATCCGATGGCCAAGATAGAGTCCCAAAAACAGGATCACTGCAATGGCAATGTATTTGCCATTAAGTGCCTTCATCATGATGACTATTCCTTTCCCCGCATTGGCCGCTCGTGATAGACGATGGCGTATATGGCGGGCACGAAAAACAGCGTGAAGAGAGTCGCCATGAGCAATCCGCCGATGACGGCGCGGCCCAACGGCGCATTCTGAGAGTACCCGGTCGCCATGGGGATCATCCCGATGATCATGGCGGCGGCTGTCATGAGGACCGGCCGAAAGCGGGTCACACCGGCTTCGAGCGCGGCCCGTAGCGCGTCGCCATGCTCTTGGAGCCGCTCGCGCGCATAGGACACGACGAGGATAGAATTGGCTGTCCCTGTCCCCATGCACATGATGGCGCCCGTCAGTGCCGGCTCCGAGAGACGTGTGTGGGTCAGGAACAGTGCCCACGCGATGCCCGCCAGTGCGCCGGGCAAGGCCGTGATAATGATGAAGGGATCGAGCCACGATTGAAAATTGACGACGATCAACAGGTAGACCAATACGATCGCGCCCAGCAGCCCGATGATCAGTTCGAAGTAGGCGTCCCGCATCAACGCCGCCTGGCCTTGGATCTCAATTTCAGCACTGCGGGGCTTCTCCTCCTCTAGGCCGTGGGCAACTTTTTCGACGTCTGCCAGCACGGCACCGAGATCGCGATCCTCAGCAGAAATATAGATGTCGATGAGCGGCATGATATTGCCGTGTGTGACGACACCCGGCGTGCCCTCCACCGACAAGTTGGTTAAATTGCCGAGGAGTTGCACATCCCTCCCGGACAGATCATTCGTCGAGTCGACCGGGACGGTCTTGATACTATTGACACTATTAATGAACGGCTGCGGGGTATACACATTGATCAGATACGACATACCGGTCGAGGGATCGAGCCAGTAGACCTGATCCACCTGTTGGCTCCCGGCGGTCGTCATGAGCAGGTTGTCGGCCATGTTCGAGAGCGTTCTATCGACGCCGAGTCCGAACGTGCGGTTGCCTTCGACCATCATGGTCGGTGTGCGCATCGTCTGCTGGATGACGACGTCCACAGCGCCGGGAATCTCACGAAACTTGTCCATCAATTTGCGGGCGTACTCATAGTTCAGGTAGATGTCCGGACCGTTGACCTGGACGTCGATCGGCGCGGGTGCGCCGAAATTGAGAATCTTGGCGGTCAGATCGGATGGCTGAAACGTAAACTCGGTCCCCGGGTAGCGCTCCTTCAAACCCTTGCGGAGGGTCTTCCGGTACTCCCACACCGGGGACTTTTCCTCTTTCAAGAGGACTGTGAGATCGCAATCCTGAGAACCGATCGTCGGGGTGGGGATGAATGCGAGGTTGTGCGGTCCGACCGGCAGACCGCAGTTACTCACGATGTTTTCGACATGCCCGGGCAACAACTCCTCAATGCTGTTGGACACCAACGTGGCCAAGCGCCCACTCACCTCGATACGTGTGCCGAGCGGCGCACGCATGTGCATCTGAATGATCCCCGACCGGATCTCGGGGAAATAATCGCGCCCGAGGAAGAAGTAGAGCCCCATCGATGCCACCGCGATGGCGAGCGTAATGGTGACGAAGGTGCGGCGCCCGGCGATGACACGTTCCAACAGCGCGCCGTAGCGGTCGCGGAATCGGTTGAAACGCCGCTCGAACCCTTTCTGAAAACGCACGAAGACATTGGACGATTGATCCGCCTCCGGTTGTTCATGGAGATGCGATTCATGTGGTTGCGACATGGTGACTCCT
>CAZNBG010000198.1:0-6302 GCA_964570915.1 uncultured Nitrospira sp.
TTTACTTGCAGACCAGGCCTTCTGTCGGGTGTTTTTGTTTAAACAGGATGGCTCCGTCGACGACGCAAGAACACTCTTCAATGGACGTGATCACCGGGAGGAGGCAAGATCTCTCGTTCCTGATTGAGGAGAGCGATCTGCTGTACTAGGAAAGCAATATCCGTCCACCCCGCTGCGTCGCCGTCAGGGATCCACCGTGCTCGTAAATAACCGTAACGGTCGAAGAGAAATTCCATATGCCTCGGACGTGTCCCTTCGCCGAATAGGTCTGGAATGGAGAGAGTTCGACGGAACAGCGCATAGCTGCGGGCGATTTCTCGCGCCCCCTGGGTGACAATAGGGAAGGGCATATCGTGAACGGTTGCGGCCAGCTCATCTGGAGGCAGGTCGGTCATGGGAACTGCCAAGATAGCTGTATTTTTTCCGGTGATCGTGGCGGCAGCCGTGCGTAATTGGTCAAGCCGCCCGCGCGACTCTGGCCAGGAGAAGAGGACAAGCAGCACGTCTTGTTTCCCGCGAAAATCTTTCAATGTCCCACTCGATCCGTCGTGCGCCGTGTACGAGAAGTTTGGCGTAGCCATGAACGGTTGTTCGGGGAGAATACGGGGAGTGATGATTCTTGACTGATACCCTCGGGAATTGGCATGAAGAAAGTTCAACACGTCCCAGCGCTCTTCTTCGGAGAATTTCTCCCCGAAGGGCGGCATAATTCCGTTGAATCGACCGTAGGTCAGCCAATGGAAAAAGTCACCCGCGGTGTGCATGGCGGTATGAGGCTCTGTGAGAAGGTCTACTGGTTGTTTCGGTAACGTCTTGGCCAACACGCCGTTCCCTTTTGCTTGGGGGCCATGACAAGGAATGCAATTCGCGGCAAAGAGGTCGACACCGTTTGCAATGGAGATGGCATCAAACGGCACCGGGGTCTTCCTGTAGGTTTCCGGTTACGGTTCGCCGGCTATGGGATGGGAGGTCGCGGCGAGTCCGAAGATTCCCAGGACTGCCGGAACCGCAATACGCCACGGGGCCGTCCACTCTTTCTTACGGCCGAGAGCGATCGTCGCCGCGGCTATCATCAAGAGGACGACTCCGACCCCCACGAGTGCCCGTACAAGCCAGTCGCCCCATGTAGCGTCGATCGAGAAGCGGAATGGATAGGGCCAGTTGTCGATGACGTCATGCTTTGCCGGGACGGCATTGGCCAGCAAGGTTGCGACAATGACCAATAGAATGGCGAGGAGAAATTCGACCTTCACCCATGTCCTGAGCTTTTGTCCGCCGACTGCGGCTGTTTCCGAACCTTGTTTGAGGGAGGGTACCCAAACAGACTTTGCTCGTGAGGCGATGGAAAGAATGACGGCGAGTAACATCAACTTTGTGATGAGGAGCCACCCGTAGGTGGTTGCGACCAGTCCGGCATAGTTGGTGTCAATCATACGATTGGCCACGACAACGCCCGACACGACGACGGCGATCATCGTTGGGAAAGCCATCGCCGAAAACCGGTTCAACACGTCGCTGGCGCGCGTTCTTTCTTCGGTCGAGCAAGTTGCAGCGGCGGCGGATGAAGAGGCAACCAGGATGACTCCGGGGAGGCCACCGAACCAGGCGCTGGCCGCGATGAGATGCAAGGCGTAAGACAATGTAGATACTAACGCTTGCTCTTCGGCTGCCGAATGACTGGCGAGTGAACCCAGGGCCAAGGTCAGCGCAGCGGCTGACGCACAAAGGACGTAGCGCCATCGCGCGGCAGGCGCAGTCCAGACGTACAGGACGATTGCAAGAACGGAAAGGGCGCTGGCGGTACGCAAGATCCAAATGAGCCCGATTCGAGTCTTTTGCAAGAAATCCAACCAGGCTTGCGGATTCCAGGCATTTTCGGGGACCCCGGTCGCTTGCGCGGTTGTTGTCGCCAAAAGACCGAATAATCCCGTCAGGGTCGCGATCGCCAGCCAGGGAAAAGTCTTTTTCAGGCGGGACGGCCACGGATGTCCGGAGCCGATGAACCGCTGTTCGGCGATTGCTAAAAAGACGCAACCACCGATCAGTATCATATTGGACGCTAGTTGCAGAAAACGGAACAGCGCACCGGCAGCCTCGATCATTTCCTTTGAGCTTCGCCCTTTACGGTAAAGTCGAAGGCAGATTCGACCACGTGACCATCGACGGAGAGGACACGAAACTTTACAGAATACTTGCCGGGTGCCAGATCCGGCAATGGCAGCAGAATCGATTTCTGGTCATCAGGGGCAAGGGTGGGTTTCAAGTCGGTGATCGGCTGCTTCTTGGCATCAAGGACCACGAGCGAGGCATAGTCTCCCTCAATCTTCTCGTTGAACCATAATCGCACTTGAGTCGGTGACTTAGTGAGGATGGCGCGTCGTGGAGGCTCCGCCTTCACCAACATAGAATGCGCAAAGGCCGAGGTGATGGGCATCCCCAGGACGAATGTCACGACCAAGATGAAGCGCGCGAACGTGCGCCTGCGCGGTGAGCCGATCATTATTCCTCCTCGTGCCCGAGTGCTGTACCCGAGAAAACGTGACGTATCTGGCTGTTTAGCGTATCGCTTCTGCGATGGGTCAGCCGCCTACGGCACGGGTGATTTCCGAAGGTTTGCGACGATCGCGGAAGGAGAAGAACACCGCGACAGCGATGCCGACCAAGACAGGCACAATAACCATCATATAGTGCTGTAGGTGTGACACGGCTCCGGTTTCACCGACCGAAAATGGAAAGCGTGAGAGGTGTTCGCGCTTTTCACCGATTGACACCAAGCCGACGAATTTTCCGGGCTTGTCAAAGTTATACTTCACGTCAATGGATCCGGTCGGGTAAACCTTGGCAGGAAGGTGTGTGACTGTCACGGCTTCGAGATTGTCCTCCGAGCCGGTATCTCTGATGATACGCACTTCCACGGGGAGAGAGCGAAGCTCCTGCTCCACATAATCAAGGACCAAGACCGTGTTTCCGAGCCCCGGCAGTTCCTGGCAGAATTGCCTATCGTAATAGGTGTCAGGCTGGTAGCTGTTGAAGTACATCTTATACGGTCCGATGTGCAGGACGCAGGTATCTGTCGCCAATTCGTGTCCATGCTGGGCCAGCGCCGAGAAGGGAGCTGCGACCAGAAGCAACACGCAACACACCCAAGTTCGAATCAGAAAGTGACAGGACATGGTCAAACCTCTTCTTTCTCTGATCCCTATAATGCGTAGCGCCCCAGCCGCGATTGCGACCCTAGGAAACCGCTACCTGCGACGGTTTGCGGCGATCGCGCATGAAAAACACAATCCCAACTACGATGATCACGGCCGCTACAGGAACCATATAGATATTTAGGAATTTTGAAAAAAACTTCGGCTCTCCTACCGAGAATGGAAACCGGGAGATATGTTGCTGCTTATCGCCCACGGTGACCATGCCGACGAATTTCCCCGGCTTGTCAAAAGTGTAGGTAAAATCGATGGAACCATTGGGATACACCTTTGCTGGAAGGTGGAAGACTGTATTAGCCTCAAGATTGTCCTCCGAGCCGGTGTCCTTGATGATGCGAACCTCGGCGGGTAGTGTGCGAAGTTCTTGCTCAATGTAATCCAAGACGACAATCGTTTGGCCGGTTGCCGGGATGTCTTCACAGAATTGTTTCTCCTGTGTGTTCTCAGGTTGGTAGCCACTGAAGTGCATCATATAGGGGCCAACCGTGAGTTTGCACATGTCCTCGGCCATGGAGAGCCCACCGTGAGCGTGGACTTGTGAAGACAAGAGAGCACCCACCGCAAATACCGCATATCCAACCGTCAGCTTTAGGTTTACGAAAGGCCTCATGAGTGATCCCTCTCTGAAATGGTAGAGTAAATGCTTAAATACTGACATGTCGCGCCTGGCTGCTCATGTACGACGTCGGGCAAACCAACCCCGCACTTTGACCGATTTCGAGAGTTCGTACCCGACGATCCCGAGTACCAGCAGCAATGCTAAAGGCCCCAGTGCTGCGCGTCCGAGTTTTGAATAGTCGACCTGTTGCACGCGCAGCAAATAAGATGAAGGGCTCAGCCCTTCGGCGGTGATGACTAACTTATAAAGGCCCTTGTCCAGTTTGGCTTCGCCCCTCACCACACCGTCCGGGTGAGAAGCCGGCTTCCAATACGCCACTGTCTTGGTCTCGTCTTGCTCGTTTTCATTGACCCCTTGGATGATCTTGACCCCAACCGGCAGCGTCCGCAGGCTTGGGTCAATCAGATCCACGACCAGAAAAGTATCACCCACATCCGGGATGTCCGTGCAGTATTGAGCTTTCGGCTCAATCTGAGGTTGGTATGCGCTGAAATGCACCATGTTCCCACCGATTCTGCGCACACAGGTGTCTTCTTCGATCGACACGTTTCCGTGCGCCACGACGTTGCCGGGGCTCAATGTCCCCGCGAGAACGAATAAAAAAAAAAGCGGGCCGATAAGCCTTGCCTGCTTTATCATAAGGTCATCTGCCGTATCAAATCCAAGACGGTCGATATTCGACGAAACTTACCATCTCGTCGACCGCTCTTTCAAGTAGTCGAACCATGGCTCTCGATCCGTATCAGAAGACGGTCGTTCTTCAGGAGTAGGCGCGGCCCCGTGATACTGAGAACTTATGTCATCTGAAACTGAGAAGTAAACTCGAAATGGAACTATTTCTCGAGTTGACGATATCAATCAGACGTGGTGATAATGGCAAAAAGCGGTCGGCTTAGCACGAAAGGAGAACCGATCATGAAAGCAAAAGAAGGGGTCATCAATATCCTCAACAAAATCCTCACGGCGGATTTGACCGCCATCAATCAGTATTTCGTTCATGCCAAAATGTGCGAGAACTGGGGGTACGAGCGTCTGCAGCACAAAGTGCGTGAACGGAGCATCGATGAGATGAAAGATGCCGATGAACTCATCGGGCATATTCTTTACCTGGAAGGTGTGCCCAATATGCAGCGAATGAACGCCGTCCAAGTCGGCGAGACCGTTCCGGAACAGTTCAAATTGGACTTGAAGGCAGAGCAGGAAATGCTGAGCTTGCTCAACGAAGGAATCGTGCATTGCACCAAGGTTGCTGATTTCACGACGCGGCACATGCTCGAAGACATGGCGAAGGACGTTGACGCGCATATTGATTGGATCGAAACCCAATTTGAAACCATCAAGCAAGTCGGCCTGGAGAATTACCTTGCCGAGCAAATCAAGAAAGAATCCTGAGGCAGCATGAAAGCCAAAGAAGGTGTCGTTGAACTTCTCAATCAGGTCTTACAAGCCGAATTAACGGCGGTGCACCAGTATCTGCTGCATGCCGCCATGTGCAAGAATTGGGGCTATGAACGGCTGCATGAGTTCTATAGCCATCTGGCAACCGAAGAAGTGCAACACTCTGCCGGACTGATAGACCATATCTTGTACCTAAACGGGACGCCGAATGTGGGACAACTCGATACGGTCGCAGAGGGGCGGGATGTGGCGGCGCTGTTTCGAGCCGATCTGGATTTCGAACGTGAAGATGTTGAATCGCTCCGAAAGGCAATCGCACATTGCGCCAAAGTCAGTGATTTCACAACACGTCACCTGCTGGAGCATATGATTCAGGATTCGGAAGAGCACGTTGACTGGTATGAAACGCAACTGCGGACGATCGAACAAGTCGGTCTCGATCGATTTCTTTCGGAGCAAATCAAGAAGTAGTTACTCGTCCATCCTGTTCGGTACGTACGGTTCACCAAAACCGTACGTGCGAGACCCCGATCTCTTATAACGCCACCCGTCCACCGACCTTCTTTCAGTAGTGGCATGCAAGATGATCCGTCTCTCAAGTTTGCATGCTCATGGAAATCGCGCGATCCCATCCAGCATTCGTACGCGTGGAGAAATTTATGGATCGGGAAGTGTTTTCAGCCATGCTTTGAGCCGTCGTGTCCGGAGCGAATTCACGAGCCCACGAGCTTGCCCTTGCTGACGGTGGACTCGCCGGCAGTTTCTGCACCAGAGAAGGGAACTCTGGTGTCCGGTAGGTCTGTTGCAGCGAGGACAGATCATAACGAGTATTACCGAATCAGCAGGTGATTATTGATAGTCCTCGTTCAGCGACTTGAGAAACACCACAAGGGGTGTGATGTCGTTTGGCGTGAGCGCGATACCTTGAAGCTCGGTCGCTCCATTGCGTAGCGTCCCGCTACGCGATTGAACCGAGACCTCTATATAAAAATCAATGATCGTAGCAAAGGTTGCAAATTGCACATTTTCAATATAAGGTGCGTAAGTGCATAAATCGACAAGGCCCGGTAGCT
>CAZNBG010000199.1:0-6257 GCA_964570915.1 uncultured Nitrospira sp.
GGGTTTGTTTGGGTGTATTGTTCAGTAAATTGCGAGCGTCCTGGTGAGCAAGAGTGCTTGGGTGTAGGAGTACTTTTCAGAGGCACACGGTCTGCGGGCACTCGAATTCTGGATGGACGGCCAGTGGGTCAAGGACTACGAAGTGGACATCGCGGGAACCCCCTGTGAGCGTGTCATCGATACCGCTGAACTGGTGCATTTTCCTGACCGTATTCTGGAGATTTTCCCCCACGATGACGAATTGAAAACGTCTGGAGCCGTCAGCTACATGGGCGTGCCGTTACAAGATACGGACGGTCAGATTCTCGGCCATATGGCCGTGATCGACCGGCGACCGATTCCGGAAGCGCCTCGTATCCATGCGGTGTTTCAGATCTTTGCTGCGCGAGCCGCGGCGGAATTACAGCGGTTACGGGCGGAAGCCCAGGTGCGCGAGCGGGAGGAAAAGGTCGGCCGGCTCCTCAGCAGCGCGATGGACGCGATCATCGAATTGGATGATCAGCTCCGCATCACCCGGGTCAATCCCGCCGCCGAGAAAACCTTCTCCTGTCAGGCCGATCGGATGATCGGCCTGAATTTTTCGCGATTCGTGAGCCGAGAGGACGTGGCTGGGCTGCACACGCTGATTGCCGAGCTCGATGGGCGCCCGGAGGGACAACAATCGCGATGGATTCCCGGAGGCCTCACCGCACGCCGTGCCGATGACGAGTCGTTTCCGGCCGAGGCGTCGCTTTCCCGCTTTACGCTGCATCGACGGACGTTCACGACGCTGATCCTCCGCAATGTGCACGACCGTGTGGAAGCGGAGCAGAAAATTCAGTCACTCACCACGAAGACGGAGCTGCTGCAGGAAGAGTTGCGGACGGTTCACCAGCACGAAGGGTTGATCGGAGAAAGTCCGGCATTTCGACAGGTCATGCGCGAGGTCGCACAGGTCGCGGAGACCGACGCCACCGTGTTGATCTTGGGAGAGACGGGGACCGGTAAGGAACTGGTTGCCCGTGCCATTCATGCGGCGGGTGCGCGCCGAGAGCGCCAACTGGTTATCGTCAACTGTGCCGCGATCCCCACGACGCTGATTGAAAGTGAACTGTTCGGTCATGAAGCAGGGGCGTTTACCGGCGCGACGAAGAAGCGTGACGGTCGGTTCACCCGTGCGGACCGAGGGACGATCTTTCTCGATGAGATTGGAGAGTTGCCGCTCGATTTACAAGCGAAACTGCTTAGAGTCCTCCAGGAGGGTGAATTCGACCCCGTCGGCAGCGTTTCAACGAAAACGGTCGATGTACGAGTGTTGGCCGCAACCAACCGGGACCTGGAGCAGGCCGTGCGAGAGGGGAAATTCCGAGAGGACCTATTCTACCGGTTGAATGTCTTCCCGCTCCGCTTGCCGCCGTTGCGGGAACGGGGCGAGGACATCGTACGATTGGCCGTGCTCTTTGTGCGGCACTTTGCTGCCAGAATGGGGCGCACGCTTAGCCCGCTGACAACCGAAGCTGCGCAGCGGCTCCAGCGATACAGCTGGCCTGGCAATGTGCGTGAGCTACAGAACGTGATCGAACGGGCGGTCATTACCGCCTATGACGGTTGTCTGAATTTGGATCGTGCCCTGCCGGAAGCGCTCCAAGCGGATCCCCCCTCCGATCTCGATAGGGCTCCTTCCAAGCTTGATCGAATCTTGTCGGCCAAAGAACTGGAGAAATTGGAACGTGCCAATATCCTGCGCGCCCTCGATGCCGCCAACTGGAAAGTATCGGGTGAGAATGGCGCGGCAGCATTGCTTGGGCTCAATGCCTCCACACTCGCCTCGCGCATGAAAGCGTTGAAGATTCAGAAGGCTCGCTAGAAGCGGATTCTTCAGACCTGCCGTCGGCGATCGTTTCCAGCTCCGGTTTGCGACACGCCTCGACTTCTGAAATCTCACAAATCTCCTCGTGAGATTTCATGGCTTGCGAGATCTCGTGAGCCGCACGTTTCGGCATTTCCGCTCCAATCTGCGGATATTCTGGCGATTTCATCACCACGACCGTTCTGGCATCAATGCTGCTGTACGAACCTGCATCGGGTCAAAACCCCGGGAAGTGGAAAGAAGCAAACCATGGTTGCGGCAATGCCCGGTGTCGGATGTCACGGGAACAGGTGTAACGATGAATTGGGAATCAATCTGCCGGAATGCCGACCGGTTCTTACTTCGGCAATATTTCAACCGTCAATATCAAATGGGGAGGTTGCGTATGTCACAGGCTACAATGAGTGGAGTCGTCAACGGTGTCGATGTGGAGCGGTTGGGAGTGACCGTACAAACGGTTCAACAGGATCCAACCCGCGCTTCCTATCGGTTCCGCGCAGCGAATCGTTGGATCGATAGCGGTCACAATCGTTCGACCATCTAGAGTTTCTACGGCGACGGACAGGAGGATACGGGTCGCAGAACACCTTTCGTGCTCGATGCCGATGAACCGCCCGTTTTGCTCGGGAAGGATCAGGGAGCGAATCCGGTCGAGTATGTATTGCATGCGCTGGCCGCCTGCCTGACGACCTCGCTGGTGTATCATGCCGCCGCGCGTGGCATTAAGGTCGAATCCGTTGAATCGAGACTGGAAGGGGATCTCGACCTACGTGGGTTTCTCGGGATCTCGGATCAGGTCCGGAAAGGGTATCAGTCGGTGCAGGCGAATGTCATCATCAAGTCAGATGCTTCACCGGAACCGCTGAAAGAATTGACGAAGTTTTCACCTGTCTATGACATCCTGTCGAATCCGGTGCCGGTGTCGATTCACATCGAATCCCGATAAGGTCATAGGGCCTGGGTGTGTTTTCATGCATCCAGGCCTGCTCCGATGCCAGGGTTCAGCCCCAAATCATCTCTGAGGTTGTCGACGATTTGCATGCCTTTTAACAAGAGCTTCGTCATCCTGGTCGCTGTCGATAAACGTGTCCATCGGCATGCCAGCCAGCCCCTCTAAGAGCTGTTCGCTCTTGGCTGCTGCGCGCGGTCCCATTGCGGCAATCATCAACGCGTTGATCGATCCGGTCGAGGTGCCACAGATACCTCAGAACGGAATGCCGGACTGTTCCAAGACATAGGTGTAGCCGGTGAGTGCAATACCTAGCACGCCTCCGCCTTCCATCACGAAATCGACATACTGGAGGCCGTCATCAGTGCGACATGGGGTAACGTCGAGTCAGGGTCGAGTCAAGGTCGAGTCAAGAAGGTGAATCAAAACTGATACGGATAGGATCGGAACCGATACAACACACTAGACTGCAACGCGCTGCTCACCAGATCTAGGGTACTGCAAAGGCTTGGAATCCTATATTTCCCAATGCCATCTACGTAGTTTAACGTGGTACGAGAATTGCGGTTAGTAAAAGTGAGCGGACCCATTCAATCATGACCTGTGGCGTCTGATGCGCGCACCATTTAAATCATTATCTCGGCAGGCATCCAGAACGAACGGCGTGACGATTCTGGTGTTTTGTGCGGTGCTTTTGGTCCTGGGGACGTGTGGAGTCTGGTATTGGAGGCATGTCGAAACACAGACCCTGCTGTTACAAGAACGCAATTTTCGCGCTCTGACGGTTACTAGCCATGCGTTAAAGGAGATGGTGATCAATTATGAAAACGTGTTCAAGTCCGTGATCGAGGGAGAGCCATCCTGTACGAAGAGTCCTTGTCCGCAGGAGGAACGTCGCAAGGCCTATGTGGCGGCCATCAACGCACTTCCGGTTCAAGAACTGCAAGCCGGTAGAGACGTTTCCGCTTTTGACGATGTGAAGGTGATCAAGGAGCCTTACGAGGATGAGGGGTTCGCCGTCAAGTTTATCCACCATAGCGGCAAGTCCTTCATCAAATTGACGTACGTGCATCAAGATCGCGCATGGCCGAGAAAGACCAGATGGAAGGTCACGGCCGTCATGGATATCGGCCCGATCATGCGGCAATTGGTGACCGAGGACATTGTTTCAGATGTGTTGTTGGCGGATCGCATGGGCCGCGTCCTATACCATCATAAGTCTACACACGATCCTTCTGGATTTGAATTTGAGGATGTTTCGGCCCTTTTGCACAGGATCAACGGTTCCGAATCCAAGGAGAACGGCGGCGAGAAACGCGGGGGGGAAAGAAACGAGGATTTGGTTTCAACCCTTCCATTGTTCAACGAAGCACCCATCGGGGGAATAGCCCATGCAATTTTTGCCCAGGCGACGGATCTGCCTGCCGATCGAGGAACAGCTCAAACAGTGATTCTTGTCGGCATCATTCCCGCCGGGCAATTTCATGCGGAGGCGCGGGCGATCGCGCTCAATGTGCTTCTGGTCATGATCGGGCTTATGCTTGCTGTTTTCTTCGTGCTGCCGTACATCAAGCTGCGAACCAATGCGCCCACTGAACGGCTGACTCCCATCTCCGTCACCGTGCTGATTGTCTCTTCGATCCTTGGCGTGGCCGTGCTGACGTTCGGCATGGCCGATATCGCGACATATGGCAGTTTGAAACAACACCTAAATGCGCGACTACAGGACGTCTCAGAAAAGGTCAGGTCGGAGTTCAGCCGCGATGTGCGGCTGGGTCTTGAGCAACTCGCGAAGTTCGATCAATCTTGCCGGGATAATATGGAGTGCCTAAGCAGCCCTAAAATACGCGGTCCATATTATGATCATCTGCCGCTGCGCTTATGCATAGAGACGAATAAGCTCCAAAACGACCAAGCATTTTCATTCTTTCCGACGAAGTTAGCCGATTGCTCAAAGAATAGCAGCGGAAATCGTCGCGTTGAAGTTGTCTATCGTGATGTAGAGTCCGTGTTCTGGGTCGGGTCGACCGGAGAGTTTAAGGTCTTCCAGTCCCACGATCCCTATCCTTGGAAATACGTGGATCTCAATGAGCGTGAGTATGTGAGTCGCATCCGGGCAGGAGAAACTTTAATACGAGAGCGTGATGGTTCAAAGTTCTGGATTCAGCCCATTTACTCTTGGACCAGCGGCGACAACGCCGCGGTGCTTTCGATGAAGAGCGGGGTCTCCCCCTCTGAGGGGCAAAATCCGAAACGGCCGACGGTGGCGGCGCTGGAAGTCAAGTTGCCATCAGTGACGGATGTTGGTGTACCTCCGGGGATGGGATTTGCCGTCATCGATCAAGAGGGGGAGGTCCTCTTCCACTCGGACGCACGGCGGAATCTCCGGGAGAACTTCTTCAAGGAGACTAATCGAGATGGGCGCTTGCGACAGGCTGTGTTTGCCCGTGTGACGACTCAATTCGACGGGGGTTATTGGGGGAAGGATCGCCATTTCTATATCGCTCCTCTTTTCCCTGAACAAATCAAAGAATCTCCCGATGTTCACTGGTCACTAGTGACTTATTGGGACATAGATATGTTGCGAGGTCTGAATCTTCGCGCCCTCTATTCAAGCGGTGCATTGTTCCTCATGTATGGGATCATCGCCCTGAGCATCGCTATCCTGGGATGGTGGATCTCTTCACGCGCCAATAAGACGGCGTATCGATGGGTGTGGCCGCAATCTGAGAATCTACATCGCTATCAGATAGCCATCGGTTTGTTCGTGGCCTCCTTGGTTGCAGTGGGAATCTGGTACGTGCGCCCGTATTCCGCTCCGGACATGTTGCTATGGGTACTGCTGCCGGCGCTTGCCGCGGTGGTGCTGCTGTCTATCCCTCACACAAAGGCCCATCCTACCGACCACAACAAGACAGATCTGTCGGTCAGGCGGAGGTATCGTCTGGCCTATGCCCTGATGATGTCGCTGATCTTGCTGGTTTTTGTGGTGATACCGGCATTGGTGATCTTTCGGGTGGCAGTGGATGTGGAGTGGCGGCTCTTGGCCAAATTTGCCCTGTTCGATCTTGAACAAGACCGCAAGCTTCAGGAAAAAAAGGTGCGGCTATCTTATCCTCCTGCGCTGTTTCAGGATCTAGACGACAAAGGTGAGGTCCGAAAAAGTTTCCTACAGAAGTTTTCTGAGCAAAGTGTTGTGTATGCCGATTTTCCCTTCGAAAGCTGCCGGCAGGAAAGTCACAACTGTCGTGAGGTCCCGATAAACGTGGTCCAGCATGGAGATGAGCGCCTTATTCGCTGGTTGTATCAGACCATTGATAAGCCTCGCATTGGCCAGAGCGGAGTCGAGACCGACATCTTCCGAGAAGAGCCTGACCGGTGGTACGAATCGGAACCGGGAGCGTTGGGGCCTAGATACAAGTCTCAGGGAACCAATTCACCCCCTATCATACTACAGCC
>CAZNBG010000200.1:0-6230 GCA_964570915.1 uncultured Nitrospira sp.
GCCCTCCTGGGTAGAGACACGAGAGACTGGAACGCCGTGATCCGGTCGCGAAGAACGGAACGGGAGCACAACGCCATGCTCGTCGTCCCCGACGCCATTCATGACTGGGAATCCGCGAACGAACCACGTGTCACGTCTGGCGAGTTTGACGGAACCGGAATGATGTCGGGTATGCCGATCAGCACGGGATCCGTAACAGGTTCTGTGCGGATAATCCGCTCGACCGCGGATTGGGGCAAGGTAATGCCTGGCGAGGTGCTGGTGGTCCCGGTGATCGATCCCGGCCTGGCGCCACTTTTCGGTATTGCGGGAGGATTGATCGCGGAAATGGGCGGCACCCTGTCGCATGGGGCTATCATCGCCCGCGAATACGGGCTGCCGACCGTCGCGAATGTCGAAGGTGCGACGGGGCGTCTTTCGGACGGCCAACGTGTCATAGTCGATGCCGGAGCAGGAACCGTCTATATTGTGCCATCGACAGAAGTTGGACCGACTAGGTCCAATTGATTGGGGCCTTCTGCTTCTTGACCTTTTTCAATTCCTTGCGTAGTCTGCCCTAAATTCCTGTCTTTTAACACTATATGCAGGAGTTCCTAGCCTTCGCCATTTTTTTGAGCGCGCCATCCGATGACTGAGGTAATTCCCCTTCTCATAGGCTTTGGGGGAGGGCTGCTCTTGGGCGGCCTCTTGGTGGGGCTCTGGGTTACCGGCCGTTTCCGCGCCCAGTCCCAACGAGCGGAGGCAACCGCCGATGAATTACGAAGACAGCTGGACACGGAACGTATTGCTGCCGCTGCTCTCCACCAAGAATTGTCCGTGGCTCAGCATGCCCGGGTCACTGCGGAAACGCGTATGGAGGAGGCAGCACGGCAACTCACGGAGCAGAAATCCCTGATCGACCATACACGTCGGGAACTTGTGGAATCATTCCAGGCCCTCTCCGGCGAAGCGTTGAAACAGAACAACGAGGCGTTCTTGAAGCTTGCCGCTGTGTCGTTTGAAACCCTTCACGTCAAAGCGGATGGCGACTTGGCACAGCGGCAACAAGCGATCGACGCCCTGGTTCGCCCGCTTCAGGAATCGCTTCAACGCTATGACGAGCAACTGCGGCTCCTCGAACAATCGCGCCAGTCGGCCTACGGGGGATTGGATCTCCATCTGAAATTACTCGCAGAATCCCAGCACCGGTTGCAGCAGGAGACCGGGAACCTCGTCAAAGCCCTACGGGCTCCGACCATCCGAGGCCAATGGGGCGAGTTGACGTTGAAGCGCGTGGCCGAGCTTGCAGGCATGGTTGAGCATTGTGATTTCGTCGAGCAACACTCCGTGACCGGCGAGGACGGCCGCTTCCGTCCAGACATGGTCGTTCGGCTGCCGGGGGGACGCCAGATCATTGTGGACGCCAAGACTGTCCTTTCGGCCTACCTCGATGCTCATGAAGCTCAGAATGAGACTCAACAGGGCGAAGCCTTGCGCCGCCATGCTGCTCAAGTCAAGAACCGTATGGACGAACTGTCACTGAAAGCCTATTGGACGCAGTTCGATCGTGCACCGGAATTTGTCGTATTGTTCCTTCCTGGTGAACAGTTCCTCGGAGCCGCACTGGATCAGAACCCCCATCTCATTGAGGAAGGGTTTGCGCGTGGGATCGTGTTGGCCACCCCCGCGACACTGATTGCCTTGCTTCGTGCAGTCGCCTACGGATGGCGGCAAGAACAGCTGAATGCCCATGCTGAAGAGGCCGGCCGGTTGGGCAAAGAACTCTACGAACGCATGGCTGTGCTGACGGGACATATGAACGATGTCGGCCAAGCCCTCGGCAAGAGTGTATCGGCGTATAACCGCGCCGTCGGTTCCCTTGAGACACGGATTCTCCCGGCCGCGCGGCGATTCAAAGAGTTGGGAGTGTCGTCCGATCGGGACATCCCGGTCCTTGAACCGATGGAGGTCGTTCCACGCAAGAGCTTGCCGTTTGATCTCGAATGAAGGAGCACGTATGACCGACGAACAGACCATGGTTGAAGCATTTCATAGCAAGTTCGAGATTTTGGTGCGGGCGGTTCCGACGAATTTGGACGAGGATACCAAACAACTGCGTGTCCGTCTGATTCAGGAAGAGTTCGATGAGTTGAAGGAAGCGATGGCCACCGGAAATCTCGCCGCCGTGGCGAAAGAAATGGCGGACCTCCTCTATGTCACCTATGGAACCGCGATTTCCTATGGCATCGATATGGAACCGGTGTTTCAGGAAGTGCATCGATCGAACCTCAGCAAAGTTGGCGGGTACAAGCGAGCGGATGGGAAATGGGTAAAACCTCCCACCTACTCGCCTGCCGACATCGAATCAATTATGGAGATTCAACGGGAGCGCCTGTTGGCGGGGCAGCTGTCTGCTCATGATGCCACCGGTTCTCCTCGGAATTCATGAAAGATCCCCGCTGTCCAAGTTGTGGCACGCCCTTCGTTCGTGTGATTCATGACGAAGGAACTCTGGAGCGAATACTGAATCGCTTCAAGATCTTCCCATTCCGGTGCCAACTCTGTACCACGCGCTTCCGAGTCTTTCGGAGCCACGTAGCCGATCGAACGTCGGTCACGGATCGCCGGCAATACAAACGTCTGGCCGTGTCGTTCCGTGCGAACCTTCTCTCAGAGACCGCCGTGCGGATAGACAACCGCGTGACAGATATCTCCATGGGAGGCTGCACGCTTGAGACGACGACAAAATTGCCTGAAGGGACGTTTATCGAGCTGGTCATCAAACCGACGTCCGACGAAGAGCCCATCAAGATCGAAACGGCCATGGTGTGTTCTTTGCGCCCGGAATCGATGGGTATCCGGTTCCTTGAAATGGTGGGAGACGACAAGAACCGCCTCAGTCAGGTCATCCTGAGCTTGCTGGTGGGACAAAGCGCCAATCTACAGCTTTTTTCGTGAGGATGACCTTCGTGGAGCGATGACCAGAAGATTGTCAATAAGACGCACGGAGCCGAGCCGGACCGCTCCAAGAAGAACCACCTGCGAGATCGCAGGGGGACACGGCTCCAAGGTTGTCGGATCACAGACCGCCAGATAGTCGATCGTCAGCATAGGCTCCCGTTCGATGACCTCCACCATCGCCGCCTGAACAGCCTTCACATCGCTCACACCTTTTCGGATGGCTTCGGCACCGGCGCGCAGACTCTTATACAGCGTGGAGGCACGAACTCGTTCGTCCGGCGAAAGATAGACATTGCGCGAGCTCATCGCCAGTCCATCCTGTTCACGCACCGTCGGATACACGATGATCTCAATGCCGAGATTCAGATCCTCGACCAGCTGCCGAACCAGCGCTGATTGTTGAAAATCCTTCTGCCCAAAGAGTGCGAGCCGAGGACGGACGATTCCGAAGAGTTTCGCCACGACGGTTGCCACTCCAGAGAAATGATGGGGGCGCACCTCCCCTTCCCACCGGCAAGCAATAGCCGGGAGCGTCACCGAGGTTTGAAATCCCGCTGGGTACATCGCATTTGGCGAGGGTTCAAAACAGACATCGACGCCCTCTCGCTTGCACAGCGCTCGATCGCGCGTGATGGAGCGCGGATATCTGGTGAAATCCTCCTGAGGACCGAATTGTGTGGGATTCACGAAGATACTGACGACGAGGGCATCGCATCTCAATCGCGCAGCTCGAATCAGCGCCCGATGGCCGTCGTGCAACGCCCCCATGGTCGGCACCAACCCAATCGTCACTCCTTCACACCGGAGTCGCTCACTCCAGGCGGCCATGGAGATGGGAGAACGGATGATCTTCATGAGTCGGGTGGTGAACTGCAGGTGGGACGCGAACCATACTTCGTTGACGGCTGAGGGAAGAGGAGGTGCGCTTGCGACTGATCTTTGGTCTCTGCCAGTAACTGAGCCGCTGATCGCTTGAGTGTTGGATGAATCCAGAGCGGATCGAGCTCATTCAGAGGCATGAGGACGAAGCGTCGTTGGTGGAGACGAGGATGCGGGATCGTCAAACCCGGTTCATCGATCACGCGTTGACCATAGAAGAGAATGTCCAGATCCATGGTGCGAGGGCCGGATCGATGCTCATCATCCCGCCCAAGGGCACGCTCGATCTCCTGGAGTGTCGTGAGCAGACTCCGCGGGGCAATGTCGGTTTCGAGCTGCACCACCCCGTTCAGAAACCACTCCTCCCCCGGATCGGTCCCGTCGTGAACCGGCTCCGTCTCATAGAGCAGTGAGACGCCGCTGAGCCGTGAATGCGGCAGGAGACTCAGCAATGTCACGGCCCGATCGCAGAAATCGACTCGATCGCCGACATTCGACCCAAATCCGATAAAGACGGTCTCTTTCACGGGCACATCTCGTGAAGCAGTATTCGTGAAGCGTCAGAACGCGAACGACGCTTCACGAACGACCTGATCAAAAACCTGCTTTCTTGATCCGTTCAACCGCTTCGGCCAACCGTTCTTTGGATGTGCAGAGGGTCATGCGGATGTACCCCTCCCCGGGCGCTCCGAACCCAGTGCCGGGCGTCGTCACGATACCGGTTTTTTCCAACAGATGCGCAGTAAACGAGGTCGAGGTATAGTGCTTCGGCACCGTCACCCACACATAGAACGCAGCCGGAGGCGGATTCACTTCTAACCCAAGGTTCTTGAGACCCGGAATCAAAGTGTCTCGACGATCTTGGTATGTTTTCCTCAGGCTGTCGGTCACACCATCGTCCAAGCCTAGGGCCGTAATGCCGGCTTCTTGAACCGCCTCAAAGCAGCCGGAGTCCAGATTACTTTTTACTTTGCCGAGGCCAGCCAAGATATCCTTGTGGCCGACCGCAAAGCCGATGCGCCATCCGGTCATGTTGTAGGTCTTGGAGAGTGAATGGAACTCCACCCCGACATCCTTTGCGCCGTCCACCTCCATGAAACTCGTCGGCCGACGCCCGTCATAGTAAATCTCTGAATAAGCGGCATCGTGGCACACGATGACCTGGTGCTCCTGGGCAAAATCCACGACACGTTTGAAGTAGTCCTTCGTCATAATCACCGAAGTGGGATTGTTCGGCGAATTAAGCCACATCAGCTTGGCTTTCCTCGCCACCTCTTGTGGAATGGCACTCAGGTCCGGCAGGAAGCCGTTCGTTTTCGTCAGCGGCATGAAGTGAGACACGCCCCCCGAAAAGCCGGTGCCGACGGGATACACCGGATACCCGGGGCTTGGGACCAGCACGACATCACCGGGATCGATAAAGGCAAGATGAATATGTCCGATCCCTTCTTTTGAGCCGATCAGAGTCAGTACCTCATTGGCTGGATCGAGCGTTACATTGAAACGGCGCCTATACCAACCAGCCACGGCTTTCCTGAAGGACAACATGCCCTCGTAGGAGGGGTATTGATGGTGCTTGGGGTCTTTGGCCGCCGCAGCCAGGCTGTCGATGATCGGCGCCGGCGTCGGCAAGTCAGGATCGCCGATACCGAGATTGATGATATCGACTCCACGGGCGATCGCCTCTTGCTTCATTTTGTCGATCGCGGCAAAGAGATACGGTGGTAAGGTTTTGATACGCGTCGCAACTTCAATGGGAAAACCGGCCATTATGATCTCGCTCCTTTCATACCCATCAGGTAGCCGACGACGGCGGGGAGTACCCAGCCGACCGTCTAGCGTCTGCGGTCAATTTCAATTTAATCAAGCCACTAGGGTACTGCAGCACAGCGTCAGCAATCAACGTGCTGAAAGAAGGAGATAGGCTATCAGGCGGTCCGCCATAGCATGCAGTGGAGAAAGGTGAGGAAGGGCCGTCGTTTTCACTTGGGGAGCCGTCAGACGAGCGTTCATCAAATCCGGGGCACATTCACGGCATAGTGAATCAATTCCGCTTTCTTCCATCTCCAAATGGAATAAAAGGCCATACGCGCGATTCCCGTAACGAAATGCCTGCAATGGCGCAATTTCAGACCCCACCAACGGCACACAGTGCCTCGGCAGATCAAAAACCTCCCCGTGCCATTCGAACACGTCGAAGGCTTCGGGGCCGGCCCCAAACACGGGATCCTGTTTTCCCTCATCAGTGAGGCGAACCGGTGTCATCCCGATTTCCAACGCCGTGCCTGGGCGTATAGAAGAGCCAAGCGCTTTCGCCATGAACTGACTTCCCAAACACACTCCGATCACCGGCTTCCCAGGGGTTACTCGTTCGATGACGGCATGCGCCTGGTGAAGGACCGCGACAAGAA
>CAZNBG010000201.1:0-6180 GCA_964570915.1 uncultured Nitrospira sp.
CGTCGAAAATGGTCATCCCTTCGAACACCCCGTACGGCGCATGGTGCTTGCGGCCCACCCGCACGTTCCACACCTGGCCCCCCGGGTTCACCTGCTCGATGAGCTGGGTGATCTTCACATCGTAGAACTGGGGATACCCGCCATAGGGCTTGGTTTCCACGTTGTTCCACCACATGTACTCCTGGCCTTTCGAGAAAAGCCAGGTCGACTTATCCGCCATAGAGCAGGTCTGACAGGCCAAACAGCGATTGATGTTAAACACGAACGCAAACTGCCACTTTGGATGCCGTTCCTCATAGGGATAGAGCATCTTTCGTCCGAGATGCCAGTTATACACTTCAGGCATTGTTTCTCTCCTTTTCGTTAGGCGTTAGGAACAAAGAGCCGACCCCCCTCCCTGTCGCCCGACGCCTACGGTTACACCTTGATCTTAATATGTTCGCCTTTGAGCCACTTGATCATGAATTCATTCTCTTGACCAGGTGTAAACCCGGTCCGAACAGGTTCCCAAGGCCCGCGTGCACCGATACCGCCGTCTTCCGCCTTGGTGATACGGATCAAACATTCCTTCGGCACGGTGTTAATGGCGTGGTGATCGACTTGATAGCCCCATTTGAACTTCCACGCAATTGCATGTTTGCCAGGGAGCGAGTCGGTCTGGTGCATTGGCATCAGCCAATTGCGTGTGAAGGACTGCTGCGCTCCGTAGCGGAAATTCGACTGGTACCCGGTGTCGATCGCGATGGCCCGTCCATCAGGCCTCGTCTCATGTCCTTTGACAGACTTGGGCGTCGCAACGTACGGCGCGTGCTTTGTCATTGTGACATGGTATGGATACGCCGGGTTGTACTTGGCGCGAATCATCAACCGTGCGACTTTGTAGTAGGGATCGCTCGGCTTCCAGCCCCGGTATGGCCGATCAACAGGATTGCCGTCGACATAGACGTAGTCTCCATCGTTGATGCCCCGGTCTTTTGCCGCCTGAGGATTGATATGCAGCTGATGCTCACCCACACCAGGCGTCCGCTTGTCCATCCGATAAGGATCGCCGAAGTTGGATTCGTAGATCTGGACCCAATCGTTCACCGACCACTGACTGTGCACGCGATGCCTGGTCTTCGGGGTGACGCAGTAAAATTGATACCCCTTTTCCCAGAGCGGATTGCTGTGTCGCTTGATCTCGTGCCAAGACAGCTTGATGTTACGGACTGTCTTGTCGTCATGGTGCTGAGCGGTAATCGGAATACCGTAGTCGTCCGGTCTGCAATACGGATTGGTCGTGAAGATCGCGTTAGGCAAGTACGGCGTGGCTTCAGGCCCTTCACGGTGGGAGATAAAATTCTCTCCGTATTCGATTGCCTCCGGCTCAATCCGATAGTTTTCGTAGCGACCGCTGCGGGTCCACATAGGCTTGGACTCGTTCGTTTCCTCCCAGAATGGATGGCGCGGATAGGTACGCACCATGACCATCCAGCCCTTTTCTGATTTCAGCATCACGTCAGCCGAATAACCGTAGAATGTGCTGGAGGCATCAAGCATGCGCTGGACATATACGTCAACGCGATTGCTGTAGACCATCGCGAAGTAGTCCCGCATACGCTTATCGCCCGTCATGTCCGACAACTTGGCGGCCACACCAGCGAAGGTGTCAAGGTCGTTCCGAGTGTCGTAGAGAGGACGAATTCCACCCTTCCAAATCTGTACCCATGGATTGGATACCGTGATCGTCATTTCCGGATAGGTAAATTCAACCCAGGTGTTGCAGGCAAACGCGATATCGTTGTGATTGACATCCGACGTCATCTCAACGTCTTGGGTGATCAAGCATTCAATATTGGGATCAACGTTGCGCACCATGTCGTAATGGTGCTTGGCGTTGTTGAGCACGTTCACGTTGGTAACCCAACGGAACTTACTCGGAGCCGGCATATGGGTTTTGCCGGTAAAGACCTTCCGTCCATACTTCGGCGTGTTCACGATGAGGGCTGTATCACCGTGATTCCAGTACCCAACTTCTTCGCCGTAGTAGTAGGATTTCGTTTTAATTTCTTTCCCGTGAGCATTCGGGTCCAGCGTAATATTAAAGGGATCTTCTCCGGTATGCACAGCGATACCGGCCCCCGACCAAGGCGTCGCCGTCCAGCACCCGGCCTTATAGTTACCGGCCCAGGTATGCTGCCCGGTGCCGAACTTCCCGACGTTGCCGGTGATGATGAGGACCATCGCGGCTGCTCGTGCGTTTTCCGTCTGATGGAAATAATGACAGGTACCTTCTCCATTGTGAATCGCAGCCGGCTTGATGGTACCCGAATCACGCGCCCATCGGACAATCAGGTCTTTCGGAGTCCGGCAGATTTGGTGGGTGGTATCCAGGTCATAATCTTGGAAATGCACCATATACATTTGCCAGACAGGCATGGCATCGATCTCACGGCCATTGATCAGCTTCACTCGATAAGTTCCATTGAGTGCCGCATCGATGCCGCTGTTTATATAATGCCAGCCCACCTGTTCTCGGTGCAGCGGAACGGCTTGTTTTTTATTGAGATCCCAAACCATCATCCCACCCAAGCGCTCGATCTGCTCCGGCTTCAGCGACTGAATCCGGCCTGAGTAGCTCTTGGAGAAGTCGGGGAACTTGTAGTCCGCCACCACGTCACGCGGATCGAGGTACTGCAAGGTATCCGTGCGGACAAGGATTGGGGCGTCCGTGAATTGCTTGAGGAAGTCCAGGTCGTGCATGTTCTCATCGACAATGATCTTCATCGCACCCAGGAACAATGCACCATCTGATTCCGGACGGAGCGGCATCCAATAGTCAGCTCGATAGGCTGTCGGATTGTATTCTGGTGTAATGACCACCACGCGAGCACCGCGCTCGATACACTCCAATTTCCAGTGGGCTTCCGGCATCTTATTTTCGACGAAGTTCTTCCCCCAGCTGGTATTGAGCTTGGAAAAGCGCATATCGGAGAGGTCGATATCCGACCCTTGCACACCCGACCACCAGGGGTGGGCTGGATTTTGGTCGCCGTGCCACGTGTAATTCGACCAATATCTTCCACCTTGCGCTTGATCCGGACTGACTTTGCGAATCCAGGTATCTAGGAGAGCGTTGACACCACCGTTCATCCGGGTATTCCCCATCTTTCCGACGATGCCGAGCACGGGCATACCGGATCGGTGCTTAAAGCACCGGGTACCCGCGCCCTTCATCATTTCGATCATCTCAGGAGCATAACCCTGCTCACGGAGACGCCTGGCACCAGCTTCACCGCTGTACCGGGTGGCGATGGTGATCATCGCCTTAGCAGCATAGGTAAAGGCCGTATCCCATGACACGCGCAGCATGTCGTCAAGAAAGCGGCTATCGAATTTATATTTGCGCTTTGTCTCTGGGGTCAGCTCAGGCGAGCCATCGTCCATCCACTGCTTCCAGCCTTTCCGCATCAATGGACCCTTGAGGCGATACGGTCCATATACACGCCGATGAAAGGTAAACCCCTTCAGGCACATGCGCGGGTTATGTGCAAACGTCCCGCGGTTGCCGTAGAGATCTTCATAGGTTTGATGGTCGTAGTTCTGCTCCACACGCATAATCACGCCGTTCCGAACAAACGCCCGAACTCGACATGCATGCGTGTCGTTGGGAGAACAGACCCACGTGAAGGATGAATCGTACCGATACTGGTCGTGATAGACACGCTCCCATGACCGATCCGGATAATCACCCAATGGATTGCCAACCTCAATGACCGGCTGCAGTGCGGTCAACGCCAGAACTTTATCCGCCACCGCCACTGCGGCGACCGTTCCTGCGGAGACTTTCAAGAACTGCCTGCGCGACAAAAACATTGTAGACACCTCCTACGATTTTGAGGGTCCCACGGAACCCCCACCAATCATCAAGCTCTTACCAGCTCAACCGTACCCATCCAAGACCAGAAAATTTCAACCCAAACACTCATTTACACATTCGAATATGGCGTTGCGCCAAATTCAGCAAGTATTCTTAGCAATAGTTGAACCAGTACGATTACGATACGTACAACGTATTGCCTTGATTAATTAAACTATGGAAATATAATGACTATATGATTTTATACTTTATCACTGCCGATGCTTGATCTACTTAAGGATAATGATTACTTGTCGTATCGATCGATCTATTAAAATTTTTCGACATTTAAAATGTATACAACAATTCAATAGCTTGACGATTATTTGGCAATTGACCACCATGTTACCAATCTGTAACGCCTCGAGCCATGTAGATGTACTTGTAACCAAGACCATTAAGGTCCTTGTGGTGATCTTAATCAGAGCATAGATTGCTTGACAGTGTATTGTGAGCTCAGTAAAATCCGGCTCCTTTACCTGCATTACAGCTTCAGAGAGCGGGAATAGCTCAGTGGTAGAGCATCGCCTTGCCAAGGCGAGGGTCGAGGGTTCAAATCCCTTTTCCCGCTCCAAGCATCACCGGTTTTCCTTTCTCTCGGTTGTGGAACACGCTCTGTCGTTGAGGATTCCCACAACTCATGTCAGAACAGCGCTCCTCCAAAGGTTCGGCTCTCACGCTCACGGTCGGTCTTGGCCTTGTCATCGTTCTCATTGGAATCGGCTACCTGTTTCTGTTCAAGCCTCAAGGCCTATCAACACAGAACTTTTCGTTTTCATCTACGGAAGTGCAGCGAAGCCCCTCATCACCTAATCCCTCGCTTAAGCCTTCCGAGCCTGAGCCTCCTCTGACACGGACGTCAATCGATGTTCTGCTCAATACTCTCGATCAAGCCACCAGACAAAAAGACGTCGACGGCATCCTGAGGCATCTCGCTCCCGACGCAGCCGTCACTATTCATATGAAGCAGGGTCCGCATCAACAGTCTGCGATGCTGACACGAGAAGAGTATCGAAAAACTCTGACTATGGAGTTTGCTTTCCCTAGCGCCAATGATTTTACCCGTGTAAATACCAGTGTGTCGCTGGCTCCGGATGAGCGAAGTGCAAAAGTTTCGTACAAATCGACGCAGACGTTGCTACAATCGAATCGGGAATTCAAAATCGAGGGCGAAGAAACTTTCGTTGTACGAATGCTGGGCAACAAGCCGATGATCGTCTCACTGGAAAAGGTCGTTCCAGGGGACTCAATGTAACAGACCTCGATCGGGCTCGCTCGCTTCAGTGTGCCGATTACCATAAGGACATTTATCAAACTCCAACTAGTTAATCTCTTGCTCGCAGTGTGCGCGTTAGGTATAGCCTGGCTCTGGTTGACAATCCGCAACATCCGGTCTACCACCGATCGATTGACCTTGACCCGCACTGCACACTTCGAGGCCGTTGTTCACGCGCACGATGCAGCGCTTCCACTCGGAGAAGGGCTCGACGGTTTCCTCAACACTGGATTCGACCTAGGTTAATCCGGCATGCAACGGCTGTGGCAAGGGATCTACCTGGACGGACGGACAACGGCACACCATCCCGTTACCATCCAACTGACCGAGACGGCTCTTCGCATCTCAAGAGTCGATGGCACGGCACTAGATTGGCCATATGCCCGGATCTCGCAGACTCAGGGTTCGAACACAGGCGAACAGGTCCGATTGGAATACGGCGCGATGCCTGTCCAGGCCCTCGTCGTCCAGGACACCGAGTTTCTCGCGGCAGTGCAACAGGCTGCGTCAACCAACGTAGGGCACCTGCATGATCCTCGGAAAAAGCGATTACGTGTTCGCTGGACGGTGTTGGCATCCCTGGCTCTCATAGGTGCCGTCGCAGGACTTTACGTCAAGGGCATCTCAGTCTTGACGACCGTTCTTGCCCCCCATGTCCCTCTTTCATGGGAAGAGCACTTCGGCGATTCGGCCTTTGAACAACTGGCGCCTGCTACACTCCGTTGTACCGACCCGCATCGGCTGGCGGCTATCGAACAGATCCTCCATCGATTGACGACCACGGTCCCTGATTCTCCCTATCGCCTTCGATTGACGATCGTCGACCAGCCCGTCCTCAATGCCTTTGCCTTGCCCGGCGGCCGGATTGTCGTCTTGCGAGGCCTTTTAGAAGCAACCGACAGTCCCGAACAGCTCGCTGGCGTGCTCGCCCACGAAGTCCAGCATGTACTCAGGCGGCATTCCACCCGTGCCGTGCTCGAACAGGGCTCCACCAGCCTTCTGATCA
>CAZNBG010000202.1:0-6173 GCA_964570915.1 uncultured Nitrospira sp.
ACCGGAACCGAGTAGCGCGTACGGGATGGCTTTTTTGTGCAGCCCGTGTTCGCCATCGTAGAAGAACGCTCGTTCGTGATCAAGCCGATCGCGCCACTCTGCGATGGGAACTAGAACGGGGGTTGCCATCTTCTGCGATCTATACGGTCATCGCCGATTAGAGAAACGGCCCATTATAGAAGAACTCTTCCCGCGTGACCGTGTCGTTCTTGACCGTATAGAGACCGACTTCCTCGTGTGTGACGCGCTTCCCGCCGGCTTTGGGAGAGAAGTCGAGCGACATATAGATGCCGAAACGGCCTGCGCTTGCATCGGCATCGCCGCAAAAGAACGGTCCGCGGAGATCCTGGCTATGAATGGCGTTGTTGTTCTGAAAAATTTCGGACTTGCGGATAACCGGCTGCTTGCCGACCGTTTCCTTGCCGTCGCCTTCGACTGAGACCATCTCCGGCGCGTACATCGTGTGCATAAACTCGAAGTGCTTGCCCTGGTGGCACAACTCCATAAATTTTTCCGCGACCGTTCGAACGCTCATTACGACCTCCTTCTCCCTTCTGAAGAGTGCTACCGCGACCTCTACTGTGTCGCCCTAGGACTCAGCAATCATCACCGAGGCGTCGGGCAGATTGGCCCTCCTTCCTTGCCGGCTTGTAGAGCAGCGCGCCCAGCACGGGAGTTGCCACTCAGGCCCGTCGTGGCAACTTCCAGTTGGGTCTCGCATAGTGACAGGTATAGCCGTTGGGATATCGTTCGAGATAATCCTGATGTTCTGGTTCTGCTTGCCAGAACGGACCAGCTGGTCGGACCTCTGTGACCGCTTTGCCGGGCCATAGCCCCGAGGCATTCACATCGGTGATCGTCTCTTCTGCCACGATGCGTTGGGCCTCCGAGGTGTAGTAGATCCCCGAGCGGTATGAGGTTCCCCGATCGTTACCCTGGCGATCTATTGTTGTCGGATCGTGGATCTGGAAAAATAGTTCCAGCAGGCTCCGGAACCCCAGCGTGTTCGGGTCGAATACCACCTCGATGGCTTCCGCATGCGTCCCATGGTTACGATAGGTGGCGTTCGGCACATCGCCACCGCTGTAGCCAACCCGCGTAGAAAGCACGCCGGGGAGCTTGCGGATGAGATCCTGCATACCCCAAAAACAGCCGCCAGCCAATATCGCTGTTTCAGTTCGGCTCACGGAAGTACTCCTTTCGTCATATGCCTCTCCCTGCGTCGGACGTCGCCTATTTTAGACAGATCGCCCCTCAGCCTTCCGCAACGAGAGGGCATTGATACAGAACCGTAACCCGCTCGGTTCAGGCCCATCCGGAAACACATGGCCAAGATGCGCATCGCAGACATTGCACGTCGTCTCGATCCGGTGCATGCCATAGCTGTCGTCCTGATGATAGGCGATCACGCCCGGCGCCACGGGTTGGGTAAAACTGGGCCAGCCGGAATGGCTCTGATACTTGCGCACCGCATCGAACAGCACCGTATCACAGCAAAGGCACTGGTACTGTCCTGGCTCGAACAGCCGACACATGTCTGAGCTGTGTGCCGGCTCAGTGCCCTTCAGGCGTGTCACACGGAATTGTTCGTCGGTGAGGAGTGCACGCCACTGCGTCTCTGCCTTCTCTACTCGGCGCGGCGGCGGGGGATTGCCATGACGAGCCAAATGGGCCACATCATCCCATTGCAAGATCTCCGCTGAAGAGGAATCACCCTCCGTGCGGTCGGTTGTATTGGAACGGTCCTCATCCTGCATCATAGATCCTCCGTACGCGGGATCGGTTGTAGGATTCTTTCCGCCAGCCGCCGGCAAAAGAAGTGAATTGCGCCAAGGGTTTCGCAAGAGATGTCATGGCAAGAGACACCACCCTTGACCACCTTCTCAGCGAACAGCCGGTCGCGCCTGAGGTGGTCGCAGGCGGGTGTAGAGTCGAAAGTATGAACTTCTCGACAGACACTGTCAAAGATGAGCAGGGAACGGAGGACTAAGGAGTCGTTGGACTGACCTTTCCCCAGTCGATCGTCTTGGCCCACTCGGCAAACGTGGTGAGTGGGATCCCATATTGCTGCTTCAGCTTTGAAATATCGATCGCGTAGCCGACCTCATTGAACCAGCGGAACATCACGGCGAAGTCATGTCCAAGAGCACCTTCGGCTTGTTCCAATGGAAATTCTTGAAAGCGAATCGGTCTCCCCATGGTTTTCGTCAGGAGGGCGGCGGTCTCGGGGATCGTAAGCTCATCCCCGGCGAGATCGATGGCGTGGCCGATAAAATCTTTCGGGCGCATGAATGCTGCCGCACTGAACTCACCGATGTCTCTGAGCGCGACCATCGCAAGTTTCTTGGCTGGTTTCATGGGCACCGTGATGACACCCTCCGCCGACGGTTTCGCAAATGTGGTGAAGTTTTCCATAAACCACACAGGCCGCAAAATCGTCGCAGGCAATCCGATCTGTTGAATATGCTGCTCCACCTTCCATTTGCTTTCGAAGTGCGGAATCCCGGTTTGGCGATGCGCGCTGCCGACAGACGTATAGACGTAATGCGTGATCCCGGCTTGCTTGGCGGCATCTGCCAGCATGATGCCTTGACGGATCTCCGCGTCCATGCCTGCCTCGAAGGGCGTGGACATGGCAAACACGCCGTTCACGCCGCGCAACGCCATCTGCAAGACGGTCTGGTTGGTCAAATCGCCTTGAACGACCTCGGCCCCGGCCTTTGCCAGTGCCGCCGCCTTCTCCGCATGCCGCGTCATCACGCGAACCTTCTGGCCCTTTGCGATCAGCGCTTTCGCGACGGCTCCGCCCTGCTGCCCCGTCGCCCCGGTCACCAGTATCGGATTGTTCGAGGCTGCCATAGCCATCCTCCTTTATTTCGACACATCGAGGAAAACGGAATTCTCATTGCATGTTCAGAAAGCTTGGCACAATTCGAATCGTAATGCACTCACGAAAAAGTTATGACAGGATTTCCACCTTCGGGTATAAGGTTTGCGTTGGGACCTGTCTCAGGTCGGTGTGACAGGATCGTGGCCGGGTGCTGTCACGTGCCAGGCAATCGCCGATGCGCTGATCATGAGGAGCGAAGCCAGTAGGAAGGGCGCTCCCGGCACATGCCCCATTGAACCCGCACTGATGAAGTAGGCAAAGATTTGACTGAACAACGTCGGACCGATCAGGCCGGTCATACCATTGATACTCGCGAGGGCGCCTTGCAATTGCCCTTGTTCAGACCCGCTGACACGTCGAGACATCAGCGCCTGCGCCGCCGGTCCCGCCAATCCCCAAAACGCCATGAAGGGAATACCGAGACAGTAGATCCAGCCCCTCGGGGCGAAGCCATAGACGAAGAATCCGATCGCACCGCTGAGGGAGCCAATGAGCAACGTGGCCCGTTCGCCCACGCGCGCCGTGATCGGACGGACCAGTCCGCCCTGTACGATCATCGCTGCTAGGCCGACGCCAGCCATCACCAGTCCTACGACACCGGGGCCCCATCCATATCGATAACTCAAATAGAGAACCGCCGTGCTCGGCAGCACCGCATGGGCGAGATAGCCGAGGAACGCGACGGCGGAGAGACCGAACAGTTCCCGATGCGATCGCAAGAGCACGAGCGATCCGACGGGGTTCGCTCTCCGCCAGCTGAAGGCCGTCCGTCTGTCCGGGGGCAACGATTCACGCAGCACGAAAAATCCGTAACATGCGTTCAGCAGGCTGAGTGCTCCCGCGCCCCAAAACGGCCACCGCGGGTCGATGGCGCCCAGCCATCCACCGATTGCCGGACCGAAGATAAATCCAAGACCGAAGACCATTCCAATCTTGCCGTATGCCGCGGCCCGTTGTTCAGGCGGAGTCACGTCGGCGATATAGGCGCCGGCGGTACTGAAGCTGGACGACGCCATTCCGGAGATGGTGCGGCCGAGGAACAGCCAGGCGATGTTCGGTGCCAACGCCATCACCATGTAGTCAAGACCCAATCCGAGGTTCGACAGCAGCACGACGGGTCGGCGGCCGAATCGGTCGGACAGCGCGCCTTGAATGGGCGAACAGACGAACTGCATCACTGCCCACGTCGTGCCCATGAGACCATAGATTGTGGCGGCCTTCGCCGTGTCGCCCGATACGAACTCCACAACGAGCGTCGGCAATACGGGAATGATGATCCCGAACGACAGCATGTCGAGGAGAACGGTAATGAGGATGAAAAGAATCGCGCCCCGAGGCGGTTCGGTGGCGGCAACGGTGACGGTCATGGCCAGCACAATCCTACCAGGATGAAAGACTGAACGGCGATGGAAAAGGGAATGGACTGTTTCTGATCTGTGTCGCGAGACATGGACGAGCATGAAGCAAACACGTAGAATGACCCTCTGTTTCATAGAGGGAGCGAATGAATTCGACGGCTGTTCGTACGATTATTCTCGCGTTCGTCTGTGGACCGCTGTTCGGTTTTGCCGATGTACCCAACCAGTCCATCGACGTCTTGCCGCATTGGAAAAAAGGAGAGCGGTTAAGTCTCGAAATTACGAGAGTGCGCGAAAGAGTGGTTGACGGCAAGTCGACGGTGACAGGGAAAACATACACGCCCTTTACTCTGGAGGTCCTGAGCGCCGCAGACGACGGGTTCCTCGTCGGGTGGACTCTGGGCGAGACCAAGTTCGATAGGGATGTATCGGCCGAGGAGTCGTTCCTCCGGCAAGTGGTTGATATCATGAAAGGGCAAGAGATTGTACTCCAGATCGATCCGCACGGTACGATAACCGCGGTGCGGAACTGGAAACAGCTCAAGGACGCAGCGCTCAAAACGATGGATGCCATCCTGTCGGGGACGACCGACTCGCTCAAGGGGAAGGTAGACCCCACGCTCATCGCCAAGTTACGTGCTCAATCAGAATCCATGCTGGCTACGAAGGAGCAAGTTGAACGACTGTGCACGCGGGAGGCCAAACTATACTTTATGGTCCTTGGGCGGCACTATGCCCTGAACAAACCCGTCGGATATGAGGATGTCCTGCCGAATCCGCTCGGCGGCGAGGCGTTCCCGACTCAGGCCACGTTCGTCATGAAATCGTATGACCACAAGTCGGAGCAGGCTGTCATCGCCTGGCGCCAAATGTCCGATCCCAAGGAGACGGCTCGGATCCTTGAACCCATGGTCAAGGAAATGGCGGCCCGTCTGGCAGGAAAGACACCTCCGCAGGGAGCATTTCCGGATACGATCGCTATGGAAGACCGTGCCGAAATGCTCGTTGATGTCGCCACTGGATGGGTAAACACGTTCTCGCATGCGCGGTCACTGACGATTGGGCACCGCGTTCAAGTCGATACCACCTCAATCGTCAGACGAGTACCGTGAAACGTAAAGCAGACTATCGATGTACGCCGAGACTCGTCCACTCCGGGCAAGGGTTCTCCCCAGCTTGCCTGTAAGCGAAGAGATGGCGCATACTCAATCCTCTATGCCCACGGCGAAAGCATACGCCGCTGCGAGCGCGACCTCGTCGCTTGCTCTCACCACGATTCCGAGGCGCGAGCCGACTCCATACGACGTACAGCTCGACATTCTCTTTTGCGGCATCTGTCACTCGGATCTCCATCAGGTGCGCAACGAGTGGAGCGGCGTGATGCCCACCGTCTATCCATGTGTCCCCGGTCATGAAATCGTCGGACGCGTCACCCACGTCGGGTCGGCAATCACGAAGTTCAAACCCGGCGACCTCGCCGCAGTCGGCTGCATGGTCGATTCCGACCGGACCTGCCCCGAATGTCAGGCGGGACTTGAGCAGTTCTGCGGGAATATGACGCTCACGTACAACTTTCCGGACCGGCACCTCGGGGGCGTGACCTACGGCGGCTACTCGGATAGTATCGTGGTCGACGAACGCTTCGTCCTGCGCGTCCCTTCTAACCTCGATCTTGCCGGAGCCGCGCCGCTCTTGTGCGCCGGGATCACGACGTATTCGCCGATGCGTCATTGGGGTGTCACCAGGGGCAAGAAGGTCGGCGTGGTCGGTCTCGGGGGCCTCGGCCATATGGCCGTGAAGTTTGCGCGTGCGCTGGGAACCCACGTCGTGGTCTTCACCACGTCACCGAATAAGATAGAAGACGCACTCCGTCTCGGCGCCGACGAAGTCGTCATTTCCCGTCACGCTGATGAGATGAAGAAGCA
>CAZNBG010000203.1:0-6165 GCA_964570915.1 uncultured Nitrospira sp.
GTCCCGGTTATGTCTACCGCACTTAATTGCTGACACCCCGCTTTAACTGCTTGCGGCCGAAAGAACTAAATGCGCTCCATGAAGATCGCTGCTGGTCAAGGTCGTGCCTACGAACACCATCATCGCCCGTTCGATAATGTTCTGAAGTTCACGCACATTACCCGGGAATAAGTACTGTTGAAGCGTTGCCACGGCTTTGGGATCGATATCGGTCACCTCTTTCCCAAACTCCAGCCCATACTTCATCATGAACAGCTTGGCGAGGGGTATGATATCCTCGGTACGGTTCCTGATCGGCGGCACGACGAAGTGCACCGCGTTGAGACGAAAAAAGAGATCCTCCCGGAAACGTCCTCCCGACACTTCCTCCTTAAGATCCCGGTAGGACGACGCGATCACGCGGAAGTCTCCAGAAATATCGTCAATTCCACCCAGACGGCGAAACATTCGATCCTGCACGATGCCCACCAGTTTCCCCTGCATCACGAGGTCAAGATCGCCGATCTCATCGAGGAACAGCGTGCCAGTTTCCGCTTGATCCAACAGACCCAGCTTTCTCCTTTCTGCCCCGGCGAAAGCGCCTCTCTCATATCCAAAAAGGTCGCGCTCGAACCGCATGGGCGAAAGAGTGGTGCAGCTGATCTTCACAAATGGGCCCTTTGCGCGGGTACTATTATGGTGAATGACACGGGCTAAGAATTCCTTCCCTGTTCCGGTTTCCCCCGTCAGAAGGATGGGCACATTCGGACTCTGGGCCACTTCCCGCACCTGAACGAGCAAGGCTCTCATCGCCAGGCTATGCGCGATCAAGTTGCTCAATCGGTATTGATCGGCTTCGTGCTCGCTGTTGTAGGACACGCGCCGCTTCAGCAGAATATGTTCAAGGGCCCGGTTGATGACCGGTTCCAGGCTTTCAAGATCGACCGTTTTGATGAGGAAATCAAATGCCCCGAGCTTCATGGCTTCAACTGCATCCTCTACTGTTCCATATGCGGTCAGCAGGACGACGAGGGCATCGCAACCTCTGGGGCGAAGCGCCTGCAGAACTTCAATTCCGCTCATGCCGGGCATTTTCAGATCAAGCAGAATTAAGTCCGGCACATCCTCTTCGACCGCGGCAAGCAGTTGTTCACCGGATTGAAACGACCGAACCCGGTGCTGCATACGAGAAAGCAGTTTGTCCAGGGCGTGACGGAACGCAGCCTGGTCGTCCACCACGAAAATGCTCGCTTGCATCATGCGAGATTCCCCTGGTGGCATGCTACTGTATGCACGGGCACGCTGCAAGACGTTTGGCGATGATCACTTCTCTCGATTGAGAACCGATCATAATGATATCGCCAGGCACGTTAACCGGCCTGTGACATTTCGACCATACGGTCTCGGCTGGAACTTCGAGACAATGTCACTCCAATACGATCTCTAATCGATTATCGAGGTGTCCAAACGTATCTTGCGCTTCTCCTTGCCTGATTATGCTCTTGGTCTCAACCCTCCCTTGACCGGTCTTCAGCCGTAGGCCATGGCATCATCAACGTGACTCACTCGGTATGCCGAACGATGGTCTGAATGAGAAAGGAAATGCTGAGTTCCGAGGATCACACATTTATGGCCCGCCTTCATGTGTTGATCTCGGAATTGATACAGATATTCCATCGCAGTGTGATCCACCACGTGACCAGCCAAGATGATCATGAAGTTGTCCCTGTGATCGGGAAGTGCCTTGAGCTTCGCATCGAGTTTCATCAGATTCATGCAGCAAAGCGAGGAGAGGTAAATCTTGTAGGGGTGTTTTATATCTTTTGCTGCGACACTCATAATGGTCGCATATTCTCCTCCATGGGTGCGCCCATCTCCAATTCTGATAATGGGATTCCTGAACAGCTCTTTAAGGGCGGCCCAGACACGCGCAGAGAAGGGTTCGAGGATACCGGCGTTGGATTGTCGTTCAAACGTCAGTGCCTTTACTACGTCAAAGCAGAGCACGAGAATCTTCGTCACCGTTCCAGCGATCACTCCCAACAAGATGTCCGAAGTGTACAGGGTTACCACGACACAGATGGTCGCGATCAGGAGTTGCTCTGCGCCGATCGAAAACACCTTGAGAAAAATTCTCGGCGCACACAGCCTCCAACCGATGAAGATGAGTACCGCGGCCAGAACGGTGAGGGGGATTCTGTTGATCAGGCTGGTCGCTGACCATACAAAGAATGCCATGAACAGGGCGTAGTAGAAATTCGCCCATAGCGTACGCCCTCCTGCGATCATGTTTGCCGTGCTCTTGATCCCCCCTGGAATAATCGCCAATCCACCGGCAAGACCAGAAAGGATATTTGACACTCCCATGGTTCGAAGCGTGGCGTTGGGATCCGATTTTCTGCGAAAGGGGTCGATCTTATCGATTGCGGCGATAGTGGCCAGAGTTTCGGTTCCGTCGATCAAGGTCAGGGTAATAACCGTAGTCAGTAACGTAAGCCAAAGCTCGGACCGTTGCCATACTTCCGAGAAATGAGGAAAATGGATGCCTTGCGTGAGAACATCTTGGGGGACATGAACCAAATAGGCTTCTGGGTAGTTCAGCACCCAGCCGGCGATTCCCCCCAGAGCAACGACCACGAGAGATGCAGGAATACTCCTCGCCCATCGTTGGTTCTTGACGATGCGGCTGTCGAGCCCAAAGAGGAGAGCCAACGCGATACCTCCGACGGCAAAGACCTGGGTGTTCATCCCTATGATCTGCGAGGGGAGAAGACTGATGGCTTCAGGAATTGATTTTGTCGAAGCCGTCAAGTGGCCTAGGAGCAAGGGAATCTGCTTGATGATAATGAGCATCCCAATGGCGGCCAACATGCCCTGGAGCACCGACATAGGGAAATACATGGCAAAACGGCCGGCGTTATAGATACTCAGCAATAGCTGGACTGCTCCGGTAAGGCAGATCGCAACGAGCACCAGCGGGTACCCTACTTCCAGATCTCCTTGACCGAGAGCGAGCATACCGGCCAGGAGGGCTGGTGCGAGACCTGCCGCGGGTCCGCTAATGGTGATATAGGCGCCACCGAGAAGAGGAAAGACAAGTCCTGCAATAATGGCAGAGATCACCCCTGTAATCGGAGCTGCTCCCGAGGCCAGTGCAATTCCCAGGGATAGTGGAAGCCCTATCAGCGCTACTTGCAACCCTGCTACGAGGTCGTATCGCCAATGCTTTAACCCCGCTATTCCGTTTTCTGGCTTATCGTCCTGGGGGACAGTTATGTCTTCGAGAAACGACATCGTACCCTACTGAGTTTTTCAGGTAGGCCTGTCCTTCGCCGCCCCTAAACCACACTCTTCCGCAGGCCATGCCAACAGCAGCGCACTGGTTGACCATAAAGCACATCCGGTGCCCGTGTCCTGGACTGAGGCAGTTCCCATTGGCACAGCGCACATTGCAAATAATATCAATAAATATCACTAGTTGCAGTATGTTATTCGCCGAGGGGCCTAACACATGGTGATTGTTACAATCTTAAAGTGAGCGAATAGAGGTTGATCGAACAGTGCGAATACGCTCTCTTAAAGGCCAATCATTTAGTGTGCTCTTGAAGCTGAGGGGAAGTTAGTGAAAATCACCTTTGAATTCATGGCGATGAGAGCTTTTGATATCGCCGATTTCTCGGCACTTTGGTAGAACCCAAGTCCGTGCTTCTGATCAATTGCCTCCTTCGTCTGGATGAAATTCGTCATGAGACCACTACTCATTGCGTCGATATATGGACTATGCTAGCTACTCGGTATGTTGGTCATTTCACCATCCATTTCGATTCCCGATGACGAGATCGACCTCCATGCAGTGCGGTCGCAGGGCGCTGGTGGACAGAATATCAACAAGGTTGCAACCGCCATTCACTTGCAGTTTGACATCCGAAGATCGTCGTTACCGCAGCTCTACAAAGACGAGCTGTTGAAATTGCGGGATCACCGCATTTCAGCGGATGGCGTGATTACAATCAAAGCCCAGCAGTACCGTACTCAGGAGCGTAATCGCACAGATGCTCTGAATCGCTTGGTTGCCCTGATTCAAGGCGTCGGGGCCCCGCGCAGGAAGAGAAAAGCGACGACCCCGACAAAGAGAGCTCAGGATCGGCGAATTGAGCAGAAGAAGCGGCAGGGTCGACTGAAAGCGCTGCGAAAAGCACTGGAATGACTGCGTGTGGAGAGGGTCAGGACTGAGGCTTGTAATTCGTGTTGCCTGACCTAGTGAGAAGTTGTTGCAGCACGGCCTTTGCCTCAGGAATGAAGTCAATACGTTTGAGTTTCTGGGCGATGGCCAGCGCGTCCGAGGCCAGGGTCACCGCCTCTTGATGGTAGCCATGCTCGCACCGAACTTTGGCGAGGGCGAGTCTCGCGTTGACCGCTCTGGGCGCCTGATTGACGACTTGCTGTAAGAGTCGCTCGCCCTCTTTCGAGTCGCCGCCCAGAATTCCCGGAAGCTTCACGAGTAACGTCCCTTTGGCCGAGAGTGCATCGATATGATGAGGGGCGAGCTCGAGCGTCCGATCCAACTCGTTCATCATGCGGCGGAGTCCGAAGATCGATGTGAGCGATTCTCCATCGACACGAAGTAGTTCCCCTAAGTTACAGAAAAGGGAGAAATGCGCGTCCGGGTATGTTTCATCCGCTGCAACGGCTTGTTCCCCCAGCGTCTGTCCTCGTTGGAAGTGGGCAAGCCTGACCTCGCGTTCCGTGGCCACTCGCCCTTGAGTGCATGCTTGCAGGGCCTTACTTGAAAGCTCTCTGGCAGCATCTTGCGCCAGAACTGGGAGCGGAATAATCGATACGCCAACCGCGAAGATGCCGACCGCCATCATGGTGAGGCCCTTGATTTTCATATGTTTGTTGTTCAGCAAGTGTGGTGCCACAGCCTTATTGGCATGTGGGAACCGAACAGCTTGATAACTGAAGCAAAGTTTAGAACTGCCAGTGAACAGTTTGAATAACCCGGTACAACATGTCCTGATGCTGATAGTCGGCCCTCATACATATGGTCTATTCTCCCGAGTCTATCATTCCCAGGATATTAAACCCTCCATCCACGTAGATCACTTCGCCGGTAATGCCTCGCCCCAACGAACTGACTAAGAACAAGGCGGTGTCGCCGACTTCACCCTGTTCAGTGGGGCGTCGGAGCGGAGCCACCACCTTGTGATGGTCAACCATCTTGGTAATGCCCGAGACACCGCGTGCGGCCAGTGTCTTAATCGGCCCGGCGGAGATCGCATTCACTCGAATATTCAGGGGACCGAGGTCGTGGGCCAGGTAGCGCACGGCCGACTCAAGCGCGGCTTTTGCGACACCCATGACATTGTAGTGGGGGACGACACGCTCGCTACCTAGATACGTCAGGGTAACGACCGAGCCTCCGGCAGGCATCAACGGCAAGGCCGCTCGTGTGACGGCCACAAGTGAATAGGCACTGATGTCGAGCGCCATCGCAAATCCGTGTCGCGTGGTATTCACGAATTGCCCCGTCAATTCTTCACGGGGTGCGAAGGCCAGAGAGTGTACAAGGAAATCGATCTGCCCGACTTCCTTCTGGACCTGTTGCATCAGCGAGGTAATTTCTCCGTCATTGCTGACATCGCAGGGAAAGGCTTTCGCGCCAGGCAACGTCGCAGCGAGCTCCTCCACATTTTGTTTCAGTCGTTCATTTTGATAATTGAAGAGGAGTTGAGCCCCTTGGCCAGCCGTCGATTGCGCGATGGCCCACGCGATGCTGTGTTTGTTGGCCACGCCGATAATGAGTCCTTTTTTTCCCGTCAGCAACATTGGTCCTCTTCTCCTTCTTGCACGATCAATGACGGTCGGCGGCGGCATGAAACGTCGATTGGGTTCTCATTTCACACACAAACTGCTCTCTTGCACCTGATGGCTCCGGAGATGGAACGAGGCATCGTCTTGCCACCGGGGATGGAAGATAACACGATTCGGTCTCGCTGTGAACTCCGATACGTGTGGTTGGAATCCACCAGGGTACCTGGGGCAGCTTAGTCGATAGTTACACCATCATGCCAAGCGTATTTTGTCCAAAACTTTGCTTGCAAGTGGGCAATAGTCTGAACCTACTGATTCCTTCACCCAGTGGTTACGGAGTCCAAGGCACGTGATGTTGGAAACACGTTTTCC
>CAZNBG010000204.1:0-6156 GCA_964570915.1 uncultured Nitrospira sp.
GCGGGCACGAGCCAGCGCCGGCCTATTGGGATGACCCACGCCTGAATAAGACAAATCAGCCCGTCGTCGGCGTTAGCTGGACCGAGGCAAACACCTTCTGCAAATGGGAAGGTAAGCGCCTTCCGACGGAGGCTGAATGGGAGCGGGCGGCCAAAGGCCCTGAAGGGGATAACCATTATCCCTGGGGCCATACTCTAGATCCCAAGAAAGCCAACTATGGGCAAAATGTCGGACACACGACCCCTGTCGATTCTTATCCAGAAGGTATAAGCGGATACGGTGTCTACAACATGGCCGGTAACGTGTTTGAGTGGGTAAACGATTGGTATGAGCCCTCGTACTACAAGCATAGCGTCGCCCTCAATCCCAAGGGAGCCGACCAGGGGTACAATTATGCCAATCAAGGACCGGTCAAAGTGCTAAGGGGAGGCTCCTGGCTCGCCCCAGAAACCTCCCTCCATACGAGCCATAGGTTCTGGAACCAGCCAGACAATAACTCCTATGGGGTCGGCCTAGGATTCCGTTGCGCGAAGTCGGCGCACGCGGCGACCGACGAAGCGATGCGAGGAGCACGCGATGCATTCATTCAGGCTCTCCTGGCCATGGGCGCAGAAAGGAATGTCGAGGCACTTACATCGATTGAGAAAGCGCTGGCCGTCGACCCCGTTAACACGGAGTACCTCGCCACTCGAGAGCTGATCAAGAAAAGCATGACGCTCACGAAGTAGTTGCTCATATGCTCAAAGCGCCTGTGGAGAGGCTCTCGGCAATCAATGTGACCCGATCAGTTTCGATGGAGGCGCGACCATGAGATCCGGGACTTTCCCCCATGCCGGAATCATCTTACTCGCTCTGATCGGGCCCTCAGACATAACTGCCGGTCCGCTAGAACTGGCCGATCATCCACACCAGGACAGTGTGACGGCGGTCCATGAAGCCGAACACGATGTCGATCATGCCTGGGAGGTCTACCACCAGGCGGCCTTAGGTGGCACCGTGGCCACACCCAGACTGCAGGCCGAGATTGAGGAACATTTGCACGATGCCCGAATTCTCATTACTCAGGCCCAGGAGGCTGCAGAACACGGTGATCAGCGCCAAGTGGGGCACCTGATCGAGCAAGTCAGATTCCATACCACCCAAGCGATCGAAGGTAGTAAGGAACCGAAGAAATGACGATGAGTCTGTGGCAGTGCTCCTGTCGATCTCACAGAACAATGAGACTAGCAGTGGTCACACTATTAGCGATCTCTCAGTCTCTCGCTGCGGAAGCGTTCCCCTCTTCGAAGGAGATTGACCTCGTCCCGATGGTCACGATCCCAGCCGGTGAATTCCTGATGGGCTCCTCGGAGGAGAACGGGCGGGCCGATGAGTGGCCCCAACGCTCCGTGTACCTGGATACATATCTCATCGATCAGGTGGAAGTAACGAATGCGCGCTATATGGAGTTCATCAAGGCCACGGGCCACCGACCTCCTCCCAATCCCTATGGTGTGGGCAACTTGCAGTCCATCAACGGTATCGAGCAACTGCCCGTCGTACAGACGACCTGGTACGACGCCAAATCCTATTGCACGTGGGCCAAGAAGCGGTTGCCGACTGAAGCAGAATGGGAAAAGGCCGCGCGTGGGACCGATGGCCGCCTGTATCCCTGGGGCAATGAGCAGCCGACCCCGAAGCACGCGAACTTTGATCGTGAATGGGAGAATGCGCACACGCTGTATGCTGTCGGGTCCTTACCGGACGGAGATTCCCCATATGGGGTGAAGGACATGGCCGGTAATGTCAGAGAGTGGGTCTCCGACTGGTACGACTCGGAGTATTACAAGCATGCGCCCAATCAGAACCCGGAAGGTCCCGACAAGAAGGGAGTGGTTCGTTCCATTCGAGGCGGTTCCTGGCATAGTCCAACATCCGATATCACCACCTCGGCACGTGGTCGTGGCGGGTTCGCCCTGCAAACCCATGGTACTGGGTTTCGGTGCGCCCGTAATCTCGAGAGCAGAAGTCACTAGAAATTTGAGAAGGATACTCATGCTGCATTGGAATCGAATGGCTGGCACACATTGCTGGAGGCCGGTTTCTGGTTTTGGTCCCGGTGCCGCCGGAACTCCGCACGGCGGCACCCGCTGAGGCAGACAGGTCTTCCCTTTCATGAGGGGGACCTGTCACCCAGTGGAGCACCAACTGCCGCCTTGGAGACATGCCTCCAAACCCGGGTACCAGGGGTATGACAGGGACCCAATGTCCGAGAACACACACGTTGGCGCAACAGATGAGTTGTCACAAGTCTCTCGCACATGCTCACACGATCTGCGTTAGGATAGAGGACGAATCCATCCGCGTAGTTGGCCATGCTTGCCGGTGGCTGGCTGGGGATAGACCATGAACATCGTCATAAGTGGAGGCACAGGATTCATTGGCCGGGCGCTGTGCGCAGCGCTATTCCAGGGAGGCCACAGAGTCAGCATCCTCACGAGAAATGTTGAACCGGTCTACCACCAGCCCGGTGTGAAGGCATACCCGGTCCAATGGAACGGGCGAGACACAGGACCCTGGGAGCAGGCACTTGAGGGAGCAGACGCGATCATCAACCTTGCTGGTGCTCCAATCGCCGAGACACGTTGGACGGATGTGCGCAAGCAACTCATCACTGATAGTCGCGTGCTTACGACCCGGTTGCTGGTCAGAGCTCTCTCACAGCGTTCTTCCCGACCTGCAACGTTCATCAGTGCATCCGGCATCGGTTATTACGGTGCCAGCGACGATCGTTGTCTTGATGAGGGAGCAGCGCGTGGTCAGGGCTTCTTAGCCGATCTGTGCCTCGCATGGGAAGCGGAGGCCCTTCGAGCTGCAGAGTTTGGTACGCGCGTCGTCATCTTGCGGACAGGAATGGTGCTCGAACACGATGGTGGCGCCTTACCTAAGATGCTGTTGCCCTTTCGACTCTTTGCCGGCGGTCCAATCATGCCGGGGAATCAATGGATCTCCTGGATCCACCGGCATGACCACATCGGTCTGATTCAATGGGCGCTCACGACGGCACCTGTTTCCGGACCGATCAATGCCGTAGCCCCAGCACCTGTGATCATGAACACGTTCTGTCGGATCCTTGGCCGAGTGCTTCACCGTCCATCGTGGCTTCCCGTTCCAGGCATTGCGTTAAACCTCTTGCTTGGTGAACTGGGATCATTGATGACGACCGGCCAGCGGGTGATTCCCGCAAAAGCGATGGCGGGCGGTTATACATTTCGATATCCGACACTGGAACCGGCCTTGCGCGCCGTGCTCCACAAGCCACTGTCCTCTGAACGTTTGGCATGATCGACACTCGCAACTCATGGCACTTTGTCCCTTGGATAGATAACTCTTAGGAAAGCCCATGCGCGGGATCATCTGGTTTAGACGCGATCTTCGGCTACACGATCAGCCGGCCCTGACGGCCGCTTGGGAGGAATGCGACGAGGTCATTCCGCTGTTTGTGTTCGATGAGGCGCTGCTGAAGTCGCATGAGTTCGGAGCCGCTTGTGTAAACTTCATGCTCGGATGTTTAGAGAATCTTGGATCTTCGTTAGCAGAATTGGGAATCTCCCTTCGGTTACGGCATGGGGAGCCGGTCGAAGAAGTGGTTCGCGCAGCGCACGAGTGGACAGCCGACATCGTCTATTGGAATCGCGACTACGAACCGCGCACGAAGGAGAGGGACCGGCAGGTCCAACAGCAATTGGGGCGAATGGGTGTACCCGTGAAAACCTTCAAGGATCACGTCGTATTTGAAGCCGGAGAAGTTCGTGGAGCGACAGGTGATCCATTACAACGGTACAGCGCGTATCGCGCTCGCTGGTGGACCACGTGGCAGGCTTGGAAGCCGGCCATACTACCGGTTCCGAAAATGATCGGACGAACGAAACCGGTTTCATCACCCTCCATTTCCATGCTTCCCTCACCAGCTGACATAGGATACGAGCCGTTCACACCCTGGATTGAACCAGGCGAACACAACGCCCGCAGACGATTGCGGCGTTTTCTTGATGGCTCTATCCTCCGGTACGCGAATGGACGAAATCTCCCCGGAATCGACGGCAGTTCAAGACTCTCTCCCCATTTTCGTTTCGGCACACTCTCACCGCGGGTAGCCATTCATGCCGCCTTGGCGAAACTGGCCACAGGTGGACACCGGTCCCGTCCCGACATCGTAACCTGGATCGATGAACTCATTTGGCGCGACTTCTTTCAGCAAGTATTAGAGTCATTCCCTCACGTGGCCGCGGGACCATTCCGCACGGTGTCCGTGCCGCCGCCTCGTGAGCCTGGTCCGGAACGTGACGTGCTCTGGGAAGCCTGGTCCACTGGACATACCGGTTATCCGATTGTCGATGCGGGCATGCGGCAGCTGAATCAGACTGGCTGGATGCACAACCGTGTCCGCATGATCGTGGCCTCTTTCTTGATCAAAGATCTTCGGATTGACTGGCAAAGCGGTGAACGGTATTTCATGAGGCACCTGCTCGATGCGGATCTGGCAGCCAACAACGGGAACTGGCAGTGGTGCGCCTCGACCGGTACGGACAGCATGCGGGGGTATCGCGTGTTTAATCCTGCGCTTCAGAGCAAGAAGTTCGATCCGGAAGGTACGTACCTTCGCCTCTACATACCCGAACTCGCCAGGGTGCCGGCAAACAGGATTCATGAGCCACATCTGATGTCTCTTGACGAGCAAGACCGAAATGGCTGTCACATTGGGATCGATTATCCCTCCCCTGTAGTCAATCACCGTCAAGCGCGTCAGGAATATTTGGACTTGGGTAAGCGTCAGGGGATCGCATGACCGTTGCTCCGATCCGCCTGGGCATTAGCCGCTGTCTCCTCGGTCACGAAGTTCGCTTCGACGGCGGGCACAAGCGCGACCACTTTCTCACACATGTCTTGAGCCGCTACGTTGAATGGGTGCCGGTCTGTCCTGAGGTTGAGGCCGGATTAGGCACGCCGCGAGAAGCCATGCGGCTGGTGGGCAATCCGCATCACCCGCGGCTGATGACAATCACAAGCAAACGCGATCACACCGACGCGATGAAGGCGATGACCCGAGAGCGTCTTGACTCCCTCGAGCGACTCGATCTTTCTGGGTTTGTCTTCAAGAAAGGCTCACCCAGTTGCGGCGTCGAACGGGTGCGCGTGTATACCGTACAAGGTATGCCGAGTCACAGCCGATCCGGGATCTTTGCCAATGCCTTTATGGAGCAGTTTCCACTGATTCCCGTCGAGGCGGAAGGGCGGCTCTGTGATCCTTCATTGCGGGAACACTTCATTGAACGGGTGTTTTGCTACCGCCGATTCCGCGATCTCGTGCAGAGCGGCGTCACAAGACAGGCAGTGGTACGCTTCCATACGATTCACAAGTATTTGCTCCTGTCCCATAGCCAACAACATTATGAGACAATGGGCCGGTTGGTCGGTCACGCGGATCGGTATCGGCCTAAGGAGTTGGCGGTGAAGTACGGAGACCTTTTCATGAAAACGCTATTTGTGAAGACGACGGTCCGCAAACATGTGAATGTGCTGCACCACATGGTGGGCTACTTCAAGAGTCGATTGACGACGCACGAAAAAGCCGAGCTGTTAGGTGTGATCGACGATTATCATCGAGGGCTGACTCCCTTGATTGTTCCGCTCACGCTGATTAAGCACTACGTCCAGGTGTTCGACGTACGCTACATCCGTGATCAAGTGTATCTCCATCCACATCCGAAGGAACTGATGCTGCGAAACCACGCATAGGAGGATTCATGCCGGAGGAAAGACGAGGGGTGGTTCTGGTGGGTCATGGCGGCATCCCGAAGGATTGCCCACAGGAATTGGTGGCCAGACTGAAGCGGTTGGAAGCCCAACGGCGCGCCGCCAAACAACCGCCATCCCAGGAAGAGCTTGAACTGGATATGACAATCCGCCGTTGGCATAGAACCGTAGAAACGGACCCCTATCAAGCAGGCCTCGAAACAGTCGCCGCACGCCTTCGACCTCAGCTCGCCGGCGCGCTTTTTGCCGTGGCCTATAACGAGTTTTGTGCGCCCACGTTGGAGGAATCGATCGAGGCGTTGATTCAGCAGGGCGCGACTCACATTACCGTGGCGACGACGATGTTCACGCCGGGGGGAT
>CAZNBG010000205.1:0-405 GCA_964570915.1 uncultured Nitrospira sp.
GCTTATCATGGGGTTGATCGTCTAGTTTGATCACTCGCTTGAGTGGCGAGTGTGTTGGCGAAGGGAGCCATCGATGATCCATCTCAGACTGGTAGCGTGGTGTGTCCTGCCCCTATTCATCAGTGCCTCGACCGCCGCCCTTGCGTCGGAACCTTCCGATCCCGAGTCAGCCATCCGTCGAATGGTGCGCGCCAACGCCGAAAAAGATCTGCCGACGCTTTCACGGCTGATGGCACACGATGCCGAGATCATCAGTTACGGAGTCGCCGGCCGGAAGTATGTCGGGTGGACGGAGCTCGAGGAAGGAATGCGAGAGGAATTCCTCAACGCCCAGAAACTCGAGATTCCGATTCATATGCTCACAGTGTGGACGAAGGGAGACGTCGCGTGGTATGCGATGGAACT
>CAZNBG010000205.1:415-6149 GCA_964570915.1 uncultured Nitrospira sp.
GGACGGGAGTGCTTGAACGCCGCAACGGCACCTGGCAATTGTTGTCGTGGCATGAATCGTTTCGATCCGCTCAACTTAGCGGGCCGCCCACGTCACCGTCCGCGGCGTCGTTGCACCATCCGGCCGGCGGCTCAGGGATTTCGTCGCCCCCCGATCTCAGCGGGGAATGGGATATTCTGGAGGTTGAGGACGATAAACGCTATCAGGCGACCTTGGACAAGAACGGAAATGGACCATATACACAGCAGGGTGGTCGCTTCACCACCACGACGATCGCCGATCGGCGATGGCAGGGTACGTGGCGGCAGCCCGGGAATGATCGTGAAGGAGGTTTTGACGTGCTCCTCTCAGAAGATGGCACTCAGGCCACCGGGGTGTGGTGGTATACCCGGGTGGGTACCCAGAAAAACATTCCCCCGCGTGAGCATGGAGGGACGTATCACTGGAAAAAGCTCACACCAGGCACGAGCGGCCGATGACCTGCGCATGGTGTGGGGGGACCGGTGAATCGCAGTCAAATCAGGAAACCGCCGCTGCACCGTCTCGGTCCTGCTCGATAATAACGAGCTGTTTTATTCAGTCAGTGGCGGCCTCATAGGCGGAATTGGCAGAATACGGTCATGGAGGCTGAAGAACATACCACGATCACCGAGCTTCGGCTCAGCTACCGCTATATCAAGGAGCATCCCTGGGTCGTGACTGCCGTGAACGGCTTTCTGTCGGCGTACTTTATGGAACAGCCCGGGTTTCGCGTACAACGCCATTTTGATGAGCTGGAATCGGGCATGCACGTCTGGATTTGTGATGTCCCCGGTACCATGAAGATGACCACCCTGTTACGAAGGTTGCAAGCGGACATCCCTCGCTGCCGATACAGCCAGGTCACGATCGCGCCGCCCGACCGCCCTCACTATCTCATCGATTCTCTTGAGGCGAACTAACGAGCTCCATTCGACGGCTCGCAACATTCCCTAAACCAAGTGCTCCACAATCAACGGTGGAGTATAATGCGCTATCATGAATCGTGTGCTGATTCTCGGTGCCGGGAAAATCGGCTCTCTCATCGCGTGCCTCCTCAATCAACGCGGCTCGTACGAGGTCCATCTGGGAGACATCACCCTGGATGCACCGAAACATTTGGTCGAAGACCTCGGCTTGGAACGAGTGATTCCCTGCCTGCTCGATGTGAGGCATCCCGACGCCGTCAGCACCTATCTTTCCGCGCATCGATTTGATGCCGTTCTTTCGAGCCTCCCCTATTTCTGCAACCCGACGGTCGCGGGCCTGGCCTTGACCCATCATCTACATTACTTCGACCTCACGGAAGATGTCGAAGTGACCAATCAAATCAAAGTCTTAAGCACCGGAGCGGACCATGCGTTCATGCCGCAATGCGGTCTCGCGCCAGGCTTTATCAGTATCGTGGCGCACGATTTGATGACACATTTCGAAACGTTGGATACGGTCAAGATGCGCGTGGGCGCCCTGCCGGTTCATCCCAGCAATGCTCTCAAGTATTCGCTCACGTGGTCCACCGATGGACTGATCAACGAATACGGGAATGTCTGTTATGGCATTGAAGAAGGCGAGAAAGTCCCGCTGCAACCGCTGGAAGGCTATGAAACCATCGAGCTGGACGGGCTGCTTTACGAGGCCTTCAACACGTCCGGAGGATTGGGAACCCTGGCCGACAGCTATGCCGGAAACGTGCGCACGATGAACTACAAAACGCTCCGCTATCCCGGCCATTGTGAAAAAATCCACTTGCTGATGAAAGACCTCAAGCTGAACGAAGATCGCGACACGCTCAAACGCGTGCTCGAGCATGCGATCCCTCAAACCTTGCAAGACGTCGTGCTGATCTATGCCTCGGTGACCGGAACCAAAGACGGCGGGTTTTTTGAGGAAAATTACGCGAAGAAAATCTATCCGCAATGCATCACGGGCAAACTCTGGTCGGCCATTCAAGTGACGACGGCTTCCAGCGCCTGTTGCGTCATGGACCTTGTCTTAAAGCATTCCCCGCAGTACCATGGATTCGTCACTCAGGAATCCATCCTCTTGAAAGACTTCTTGAACAATGAATTGGGGGCGTGCTTCCGATGAGTACCATTTATCATACTGCACTGCGGGACCTGGGCATCCAAGCAGTGAATTCCGGAGGGAGTACCGGCAGTGGCTGGTGGTCCGGTCGCAATGACGGATCCCTCTTGCCTTCAATCAATCCTTCCACCGGAGAGCAGATCGCCGGGGTCTATCCTTGTTCGCTTGAAGATTACCAGCGAATTGTGAAGGAATCGGCCGAAGCGTTCCGTGCGTGGCGAATGGTTCCCGCACCGAAACGGGGCGAAATAGTCCGGCTGATCGGCCAAGCTTTACGTGAGAAGAAAGATCAATTGGGCACGCTTGTTTCGTTGGAAGTCGGCAAGATCAAGGCGGAGGGAGACGGGGAAGTGCAAGAAATGATCGACATGGCGGATTTTGCCGTCGGTCAATCACGGATGCTCTACGGCGTGACGATGCAGTCCGAGCGGCCGGCCCATCGGATGAGCGAACAATGGCATCCGTTGGGGCCGATCGGTGTGATCACGGCATTCAATTTTCCCGTGGCCGTCTGGGCCTGGAATGCCTTTGTGGCCGCTATTGCCGGCGATACCGTCATTTGGAAACCATCGCCGAAAGCGCCGCTCTGTGCCGTCGCCGTGCAACAGATTTGTAACCGCGTCATGCAACAACAGGGACATTCAGGAATTTTCTCGCTGTTTATCACCGATCAATCGGCCCTTGCGGAGCAGATGGTGCAGGATGAGCGATTGCCTCTCATTTCGTTTACGGGATCGGTGCCGGTCGGTCGACGGGTGGCGGCGCTGGTCGGTCAGCGATTAGGCCGCACTCTCCTCGAGCTCAGCGGCAACAATGCTGTTATCGTCGATGAAACCGCCGACCTGGATATGGCGGTGCGCGCGATCTTATTCGGCGCCGTGGGAACCGCCGGGCAACGGTGCACCACGACCAGACGTCTTCTTGTCCATGAGTCGCGCTGTGAAGAATTGGTCGGCAGGCTCGTGAACGCCTATGCCCAGGTGCACATCGGCAATCCTCTCGAACCGGATGTGCTCATGGGGCCGCTCATCGACCACGTTGCCGTGGAAGGTTATCGAGCCGCGCTCGACGAGATCAAGAAGGAGGGCGGTGAAATCCTTTGTGGTGGACATGTCTTGAACCGGCCAGGCTACTTTGTCGAGCCGACGATCGTCAGAGCGAAAGCCCGATGGCCGATTGTGCAGCGCGAGACCTTCGCGCCGATCCTGTACGTCATGACGTTTCAAACTCTCGACGAGGCCATCAAGATGCACAACGATGTTCCGCAGGGGCTCTCGTCCGCCATGTTTTCGAACGATGTGCGCCATGGCGAGCGCTTTCTCTCGGCGTCCGGGAGCGACTGCGGAATCGCCAACATCAATATTGGAACTTCCGGAGCCGAGATCGGCGGGGCGTTCGGCGGAGAAAAGGAAACAGGCGGGGGCCGCGAAGCGGGATCGGACTCCTGGAAAGCCTATATGCGCCGCCAGACCAACACCGTGAATTGGGGAACGGAATTACCCCTGGCGCAAGGCATTAAGTTTGGCTCTTGAACGAGGTGCGATTATGGAGCAAGGTTACGAGCTCGATCATCTGATGGAGAAGATGGTTGCGGACTATATTGCGCATAACCGGGCGGCCGGCGTCCTCAAAGCCATGCTGGATGACTGCGGTGTCGGGTTCTCACCGGTTATTGACCATGTCACGATTCGCACGCTGGATATCGACCGTGCGGCCGAACCTTTCGTCAAGCTGAGCTATGCCTATGATGAGACCCTGCACTACGACGATTGGTATGCAAAAGTCTACCGAAAGACCGGTTACCCCGCCCTATTCGTAGACCAGGCTTACCCGGATGAACGAGGCAAGACCAGTATCATTCCCGGCTGGGTCAACACATTCGGCGACAAGGTCTTTCATCATGTAGCCGTCCGTGTCGAAGACATTGACCAGGCCGTGGCTCGACTGCAGCAAAAAGGTGTGGTGTTTGCCGGCAATATCGTCGGCAGTTCGGGCGGACCCCTCAGACAAATTTTTTCAGCGCCGGAAACCGTCGGTGGGAAACCGTTTTCCGTCTTAGAACTCGCCGAACGGCACCGGGGATACCAAGGATTCCTGCCGCCTCAGGCCGACAGTCTCATGAAATCTTCCGCCGGTCGCTAAGCGACCTTATCGCGTCGGATCCTCCGACATTCCCTCTGTACACGCATTGTCAATCCTGGCGAGCAAACCAGTCTTCTGCTCGCGTCGAACGCGGCAACGCTCCACGCTGACGTCAGGCTAATGACGGAGCTTTTTCCCTTCTTTGATCGCGTTCAGCCAGGGGTCCGGAAGATCCACGAGCTATGTTAAGAGCGGTACGAGGCCCGTTCCGCCGGCTAGCCCATGTCGCGGAGGGTATGGTCGGGATTGCGATCGCGTGCGATCGTTTTCATGAGCTGATCGCCGAACAGAACGACGACGCGGTCACGCTGGTCTTTTACCACCATCGAGGCCGACGGCGGCTTGAAGGTGGCAAGGTCTCCCTCCAGCCAGGCACTACAGGTAAACGGCAGAGCGTCCAGCATGGTTTCGACCCGATATTCGTGGCGCAATCGATACTGGAGCACATCGAACTGTAAACGACCAACCGCTGCGATCAGTGCGTCTTGATCATGCAGGCTTCGCATGATTTGGACGGTGCCCTCTTGCGCCATCTGAGATACGCCCTTGTCAAACGCCTTGCGCTTGCCCACATCTGTCGGTCGGAGACGCGCGAAGATTTCCGGCTGGAACTGCGGCAGCGGTTTGAAATTGAAGCCGCCCGTCGAGGACACTGTATCCCCAATGGCAAAGACGCCCGGATTGATGATCCCGATGATATCGCCGGGATAGGCTTCTTCCACAGTGCTGCGTTCCTGCGCCACAAGACTGTGTGGTCTCGCCAACCGAATCTCGCGGCCCAGCCGGTGATGGCTGACCACCATATCCCGTTCGAATCGCCCGGAACAGACTCGAAGAAACGCCGTGCTGTCGCGATGCTTGGGGTTAATATTGGCTTGAAGTTTGAAGACATAGGCGCTTACCGGCCTCTCGATCGGATCAACCGAGCGCTCAGTCCCATACTCCCGATCCGCCGGCCGTGCGCCGGGACTCGGTGCCAAGTCCACAAACGCGTCGAGGAAGGTTTCAATTCCAAAATTCGTGAGGGCTGACGCAAAGAATACCGGGGTGACTTCCCCCTGGAGAAACTGATCGCGCGTGAAGGGGTTTCCAGCGATCTCCAAAAGCTCCAGATCATGTTGAACTTCTGCCATCGTCTCCTGGGACACCCGGCCGTTTGAGTGAAGCTCAGCCAGCGGCAGGATATCCGTCTCCACCTTGGTCGCGCCACCGTGCGTCGTCCTGCTGAACAGCTGCACCCGGCTGTCGGCGCGGGTCACAATACCGGCAAAGTCGCTTCCCGACCCGATCGGCCAATTGATGGCGCTGGCGTGAATGTTCAACGCCTGTTCCACCTCCGTCATCAGGTCAAGCGGCGGGCGTCCCGGCAGATCCATTTTGTTGATCAAGGTTAGGACGGGAATTCGTCGCAGGCGGCACACGGCGAATAGTTTGCGTGTCTGGGTTTCCACACCCTTGGCGGCATCGATGACCATGATAGCGCTATCCG
>CAZNBG010000206.1:0-6097 GCA_964570915.1 uncultured Nitrospira sp.
GACGCAACATCGTGCCGGACGAGGGCTCGAAGTTCAAATTCTCATTAAGAATGACGGAGTTCCTATCCCGGCTGAAATCGTCGACAAGGTGTTCGAGCCGTTTTTCACCACCAAGAGCTCAGGCATTGGGCTGGGTCTCCCCAGCGTCAAGAAAATCATCGAGGAACACGGCGGAGCCATCGCCATCGGCAGCGCCGTCGGTGAAGGTACGACCGTCACCATTCGCCTTCCCGGGGTCAGCCGGGGACCGGCGTTTCGGCACCGTGGACGTGGTCGACGCCATCCTCGGCGACCGACCTGACGTGTCTCTGCTCGTCTCGTCCTCACCATTTCAGCGCAGTGACTCATCGAGCCCGGTGATAACTCCGTCACGTTTGACAGACCCGGTTGTCCATCGCTATGATTCGGTCCACGAAGTCGGTCTTCCGAATTACGCGTTCGGCGAACATGATTCTCATTCATCGTCCTAGCTCAAAGGGAGAACGGGTATGAAACTTCTTACCGGTGCGGTTGCAACAATCTCCTCGATCCTGCTGGCGTGCTCGATGGCGTCCGCCAACCCAGCGCTGCTACCCAAACATGAAGGTTATCCCATGAAGAACTCGGGAAGTCCCGTGAACGGCCAGGCGACGGCCAACGATCCCGGTCAAAAGGACGGCCATGGGACGTCTTCGTTGCTAAAGTCGGCCGAGTTCGACGACAAACATAGCAAGCAAGAACTCATGAAAACCGACAACGCACGGATTACCGAAGGGCAGGGCGCCGGAAGGCTTCCGAACGTACAAGGGCCTCAAATCACGATTGCTCCACCGGTAACTTCCGCTACCAAGATCACCGACGATCGCAAGATCGACTAATTTGCCCTCAATGAACGAGGGAGGCCCGGTCAAGCAGGACTTCCCTCGTCTCAACGCTCTCGTTTCTTTTCAAGTCACACACAGTTCATCAGCCGATGTTTCGTCCTGCCGTCCGTTCGCCCTGCGACAACTTCAGGCAGATGACCGGTGAAAGCCAGGATTTGACCTGAGGGACACAGCTTGCCAAAGTTGGCTTCATGACATTCTGGTCGATTGATCAATGGCGCCCCTATTGGGACATGACGGCCCAACGTGTTCCGGATGTTGCTGCGTGCATGGCCTGGAAACGCGGACATGAGACCTGGTCCGGCAGTGTGGGGTACGGACACACACAGCTTCCTACCGATTCGCGTTTTCCCATTTGGAGCATGACAAAGACGCTGACAGCAGTTCTCATTCTCCGGCTGGTGGCTCGCGGCCAAATCGAGCTCGACTCTCCGTTAGCCGCCTGGTTACCGGCAGTTCCCCACGCAGACCTGATTTCGCTTCGCCAGTGTCTTCAACATACAAGTGGATGGTCAGACTACGGGGCCCTTCCGGACTATCAGGCGGCCGTCCGGCAGAGAGATCCGCCATGGAGTTTTTCGGAGTTCCTGGAACGTATCCATGCGGAGAACCTCTTATTTGCACCAGGCTCCGGCTGGTCATATTCCAATATCGGCTATATGGTTCTGAGGAAGGTAGCCGAGATCGTGTGTGAGAAGAGTTTTGCCGATATCCTCAAAAGCGAGGTATGCGACCCTCTCGGTCTTGCCGACACGTCTGTGATCCAAACGCGCGAAGATATGCTCGGCCTCACGATGGGGTATTCTCTTGAGCTGAGCGCTGACGGGCAGCCGATCGATGTCCGACCTTGCTATGACCCTAACTGGGCGCCACCTGGATTCGCGGCATCCACCGCCTCCGAGGTCGTTCGCTTTTACGATGGTCTCTTTGGGGATAAACGCCTGCCAGCCCACCTGCTCAGCGAGATGTGCCTAGTGAGACCGGTTGAGCACCTCCATCCGTTGTTTGTCACACCAAGCTATGGGCTTGGTCTCATGGCCGATCCGAACAACCGGCTTGGCTCGATCTATGGACACAGCGGCGCGGGCCCGGGATATGCGGCATCTGCGTTCCATATCCGGCCTCGAGGGGCGCCACCCGTCACAGTAGCCGTCCTGACGAATACTGAGAATTGGGAAGAAGCGGAAGGACTGGCCTTGAAGGTGGGGGAAGTATTAGCTGCTTGCGGCTAATCTGAATCGCCACGGTTTTTTCGCCCACACGCCGGCGTACTCGACCCCAATTCGAGGAAAGGCTTCGACTTGCTTAGGAGCCATCCGTGCGCCTCGATCTTCGAACCAGAGGGATTGCCCTTTCGTCATGTCATGTCGATTCAACGACCGATCGATACTCAACTCCCGGCAGAGCTTTCCGGGGCCGTCTATCAACTCACCCTCGACCTCAATCGCTCGAATCAACACGGCGGCAGGAAACTCGACCCGCTCCGTCACGACATTCAACATGTGATACATGCCATAGATGAAGTAGACATAGGACATTCCCGGTGGGCCGAACAACACCTCCGTCCTTGCGGTCCTGCCTTTGGAGGCATGGCAGGCCTTGTCCTGACAACCGACATAGGCTTCCACTTCGACGATTTTTCCAGCGACCCTCCCCGTTCCATTTTCACGTATGAGGTACTTACCGACCAGCGACCGCGCGACGGTCAGCGTGGGACGATTGAAGTATCTCTTCGAGAGGATTGTGTCGGCCATCTCGGGTTTTCAATTTTCTACCCGCCCAGGACATACGCAAATATTAACGGAGCGACGATGGTGGCGTCCGATTCGATAATGAATTTCGGCGTGTCTATACCCAGCTTACCCCAGGTGATCTTTTCGTTCGGAACGGCGCCGGAATACGATCCGTAGCTCGTGGTTGAATCGCTGATCTGGCAAAAGTATCCCCAGAGCGGCACCTGGTCCTTTCGAAGATCTTGACTCAGCATGGGAACGACACAGATCGGGAAATCACCGGCGATTCCTCCCCCGACTTGGAAAAATCCGAGCGAATTTTCCCCCGTGGCCTTCAGATACCATTCGGCTAACTGCATCATGTATTCGATGCCGGATCGCACCGTGTGCACATTCTTGATTGATCCTGTCAGACAGTGCGCCGCATACATATTCCCCAACGTAGAATCTTCCCAACCGGGAACAAACATCGGAAGATCCCGCTCTGCAGCCGCACACATCCAACTGTCGCTCGGGTCAATTTGGTAGTACTCCTTAAGCTTCCCATCGCGCAAGAGTCGGTACAGAAACTCATGAGGGAACGATTGAACGCCGTTCCGATCAGCTACCGTCCATTCAGTGGCCACCGCGGCCTCAATGCGCCGCATCGCTTCCGCTTCCGGGATACACGTGTCGGTCACCCGATTCAGATGCCGATTCAACAGAGCTTGCTCGTCCTGCGCCGTCAGTTCCCGATAACGTGGAATCCGTTCGTAATGTTTCTGCGCAACGAGGTTGAATAAATCTTCCTCAAGATTGGCGCCTGTGCAGCAAATCGCATGAACCTTGTCTCGACGTATCATTTCGGCCAGAGACAAGCCCAGCTCGGCTGTGCTCATCGCACCGGCCAGCGTCACCAGCATGGCCCCGCCTCGATCCAAGTGAGCCGTATAGGCATGCGCTGCGTCTTTCATCGCTGCCGCATTGAAGTGTCGATAATGATGGTCGATAAATTGTGAAATAGATGTTGGTTTCATAATGGGGATATCCTTCCTACTTTAGCCACCACGCTTGCCCATTCAACGCTGTGCCGATTCGAGCCAATACCCCCATTAACTACCAGACATCGGTTATTCAAACAACTCCTAAAAATGCAATGCCACCCCTCCCATGAAGGTGCGCGGGTTTCCCGGCACAAAATGAATGCCAGTGACGCCAGTCGGTTCAGTTCTAAGTCTCGATTCGAAGGCAAAGGTCGCTTGCTCCCAATCCGTGTTGAATAGATTTTGAATGAAATAAAAGGCTTCCACATGGCCATAGGGCAACCTGATCGGCAACCGATACCGTTGCGTCCAGTCGAAGACGATCCACGACGGCGACTTGATACTGCGATCTTCAATGAGTGGCCGGACTCCGAGGTAGGTCGCTTGCAATTGAGAGGTCATGCCTTCCGGCCATCGCAAAATGGCCGCCCCATAGGCGGTAAATTCCGGTGCTAACGGAATCGCATCGCCATTGCGGAACTTGGCCTGGGTCCAGGTGAAGCTGCCGTTCACATAGAGCGGTCCCCAGACCTGACCACGGGCAGCCACCTCAAACCCCTGCCGTCTGCTGGGTCCACGGATTTCCGTCGTCCCTTCATCGCCCACAAAGACCAACTCTGACTGAAGGTCGATTCGCCAGGCCGTGAGTGTCAATTCAAGTCCGTCAGGTCCCCAGGGTCTCGATCGAAGTCCCACCTCATAGTTGCGGGATCGAGCCAGAGGAACTCCCCCCAACTGCACCGCCGACCGGGCATCATTGCTGTGGAACCCTTCTCCGTAATTGGCGAAGAATTCTGTTTTAGCCCACGGGCCCAGGATCATACTCATCTTGGGCAAGAGAATGCCTGAACTGGTGCGCCCATCCGGTTTGAGCACACAGGTGGCACACAGATTCCGTACATCGAAGGTAAACGTCTCCCAGCGTAGTCCACCCACGAAGCGAACCCACGACGCAGGCTGAATCTCACCCTTGAGGTAGGGGGCATAGGAAGCGGAGAGCACATCGGTATACGTCGTGGTCCCAATCGCCGCTCGTTTCGTTTGTGTGCCGAGCCTCGGATGAATATCATCGACTCGGGCCTGAAAGCCCACCGTCCCGGTGGTCGGCATTCCAAAAAGGTCCCATCTTTGCTTGTACCCAACACCACCGCCATACATGACCCGGCGATCGGACTGCTGAATGCCGTCGCCGTTCACCGGGTCGTGGAGAAAGAACGTAAAATCCGTAAAGAGATCCAGACGATAGTACTGACCGTAGGCATCAGCGAAAAACTGACCGTTGGTCATCGTATCGTAGTGATAGTTCATGACGCCGGTCGTGCGCAGGGTCGAGCCGCCTTCCGTCGGATCGATAGCCCCAAAACGGTCAAGCGTGCCGTCATTCACTGCCCGCAGGGGGATTTCGCCGGAGGCATTCCACTTGGCTTTTTCAAAGGTGCCCTTCAAGCTGAACTCATCTCTTCCGGTGAAGCTGGTCGTCAGTTTTCCCAGGACATTGGTGCGCAGGTACCGATTGTCGTGTTCGAACGGTCCGTTTGTATAGTAGTTCTCGGCGGCGAATAAGGTTTTGACCTTGCCCTTCGTGGGCGAGAACATCAACAGATAACGTTGCGTATCGAACATCCCCCCGGCGGCCTGCGCGACTCCTTCCTCGACCACTTTACGTGTGCGGAAGTTAATCGAGCCCGCGGTCGCAAAGTCGCCGATCTCGGGCAGATAGGCTCCTTTGGCGGCATCGACCCCTTCGATCGTCTCCGGAATAATGAAATTGAGGTCGCTATACCCTTGCCCGTGCGCATGGGTTCGCAGATTGATCGGCATGCCGTCGGAGAAAAATGCCACGTCGGTTCCGTGATCGGCATCGAATCCACGGAGAAAATATTGGTCAGCCTTGCCCGCCCCACCGGAATGTTCGACGGCGAGCATGCCGGGAATAAGGCGAAGGACTTGAGCCGGTCTGCCCTGTGGTTGTAAGACGATTTCTTTGTCGGGAATGAACAGTTGAGAAGAGGCTGCAACGGGACGCTCGGCTTTCACCCCCACTTCCGGGACCTCTAACACATCCGGCTCATCCGGATCGTGGGCACGCGCAAATTCCCTGTCGGTAAAACTGACAACCATGACGATTATGATGATGACCTGACGCCACATGCATCCATTCTCCTGGTCAACAATATGGACGGATGAGGCGTCCACGATGGCTCTCGACAGCCGACTCATCGACTGGCGTAGACCCTCGTGGTCACGCAACTTCGAACGAAGGGGAAATACTGTTATGCTTGGCAGGTTGCCTGTACGGCAACACGGACGCGCGAGAGACACTCGTCAATTAACGTATCCATCGTGCGGCCTTCAGTCCCCACGATTTCGACACGGACCCGATTCATGGGCAACAGCACCTTCTTGGCCTTTGCCTCAAGAATAGTTTTGGCTACTTCAGGCGTGACTTCGCCCAACATGGCGCCAGGCAATACCATGT
>CAZNBG010000207.1:0-6091 GCA_964570915.1 uncultured Nitrospira sp.
AATCTTATGGAGGGGTCAGGCGCGCATGTGTGGTGTTGCGATTTGTGGGAGAGGGGGAAGTGAATGAAAACAAGGACGGGAACCATGGACAGTTGAAAGGTTGAAGAAGGCGTCGCACTGGTGACCCTCGACCATCCGCCTGTCAACATCCTTACACCCGAACTCCTTGCGGAGTTGGACACCACGTTCGACTCGCTCGCGACTGATGACGCCGTGAAGATTGTCGTGCTCACCGGTGCCGGCCGGTTCTTTGTTGCGGGGGCGGATATCCGAGTGCTGGCCTCCATTGCCTCCTCAGCAGAGGGCGCGGCGATGGCCCGTCATGGGCAGACGATCCTGAACAAAATTGAAGCCCTTGGGAAACCGGTCATTGCCGCGATCAACGGCGCGTGTTTGGGAGGGGGTTTTGAATTGGCCTTGTGCTGTCACATCCGCCTTGCAGCGGAAGGCGCAAGACTCGGTCTGCCTGAAATCAACCTGGGCATCATGCCGGGATTCGGGGGTACTCAACGGCTCCCCCGACTGATCGGCCAATCCAAGGCCTTGGAATTGATCCTAACCGGTGAGCCCATCTCAGCCCGAGAGGCCATGAGTGTAGGGTTGGTGTCTCACGTGGTATCGGCTGATGGCCTCTTGCGCCAAGCACAAGGACTCGCACACAAGATGACCGTGAAAAGCCAGCCGGCACTCCGCGCATCGCTTCGGGCGATCCGCCAAGGGGCTGCTCTGAATCTCTCGGGTGGCTTGGATCTGGAAGCTCGTTTGTTTGGTGAACTATGTGACACCGAAGATCGGAAAGAAGGAGCGGCGGCCTTCTTGGAGAAACGACAGCCCCGGTTCAAGAACCGTTGATCTCTAAGGAGACACATGGGAGCCGTTATGCGAGCTCGGCGTTCGACAAAATTGGGATTGGCCCTCGCGGGAGGTGGCTTCACGGGCTATCTCTTCGAAGTCGGCGCTTTGACCGGGTTGGACGATCTCCTCGGTGAGTCGTTCAGCAGCAATGACTTCGACATGTATGTCGGCGTAAGCGCCGGCTCAGCTGTGGCCGCCTTGCTCGCGCAAGGGGTCAAGCCGGAGGAGATCCTTGAGACGAATTTGTCCGGAAAACGTCCGTACTACTTCGAGCACCGAGATATTTTCAGGCCTGCAATCGGGGAAGGTGTGAAGACAATCTGGCGTGCCACGAAACAACTGCTCCCGCTGGTGCGACTGTATGCGCGCAATTACCGGGAGATGACGCTCATCGACCTGTTGGATAAGGCCCAGGATGCACTCCCCAGCGGCATCTATCGATTGGAGCCCTTCGCCAAATACCTGGAGAAGACGTTCATGGCCAAGGGACTGGGACTGCGGTTCGCCGACCTTCGAAAAGACCTGTATATCCCAGCCATCGATTTGGAATCCGGGGAGTGCGTGATCTTCGGCGAAGAAGGTTGGCGGGATATTTCCATCGCCCAGGCCGTAACCGCCTCATCCGCCGCACCGATATATTTTTGTCCAGTGCGCATCGAGGACCGCGACTATGTCGATGCGGGAATCGGACGGCCTGCGTTCTTCGACTTGGCCATCGCGAAGCATGTCGACCTCATGGTAATGATCAATCCGATGGGCCGTATTCCACTCCCCAGATCATCATGGTGCGGTTCCTCCCACGCCAACCGTCCGTCTCGCCTTCGTGACAAGGGGTTCTTGACCGTCAGCGAGCAGTCCGGCCGCATCAATCTCGACGCACGCATTTCGCAGGCGCTGACCATATTCCGGCAAGACCATCCCGAAAAAGACCTGTTGCTGATCACACCGGGTGCCAATGATGCACTCTTGTTTGAGCGAAGTTTTCTCAGCTATCAAGACAGAGTGCACCTCCTGCGAGCCGGATATGTGTCGGTCGTGACATTGGTTCATGAAGAATACGAGAAACTTCAGGCCCAGTTTGCACGCCATGGGATCGCTCTCGAACGAACCAGATTTGAGGACCGTACGATGTCACGCATGGCGCTGCTCGATCGGGTCGTGGCGGTCGCCTGTCCTTTCCAGCAACCGCGCACAGGTATGGCAATTGGTCTAGACGCCGCTCGAACCGCTTTGCACCAAGCGAAGTAGGATGCGATGATGGTGAACAAGAACCCCCTCTTTCAAGGCTCGCTTGCCGTGGCGGAAGCCTCGCGGGATCGGACTCCCTATTCAGGTTTTCTGGCCGGTCTGTTCGAAGGGGTGGTTCGTCGCGATCTTTTCCGAGCGCAGTCGATCCCGCCAATGCGAGACACAGCGAAGACTTTTCTAGAACAACTGCGCCTCCTCCTGATCGAAAAGGTCGACCCGGAGTACATCGATCGAGAAGGAGAAGTCGGCGAGGACGTGTTGGCGGCGCTCAGAAACCTCGGCGCCTTTGGACTAAAAATACCCACAATCTTCGGAGGACTCGGCTTCACCCAGTCGGAGTACCATCGTGTGGCGACCCTTCTCGGAAGCCACGACGCCGCGACCACGGTGCTGATTTCAGCACACAACTCGATCGGAGTCGCGGAACCGGTCAAGCTCATCGGGAACCGCGAGCAACAACAACGATTGTTGCCGCGCCTTGCGCGCGGCGACATTTCCGGGTTTGCCCTTACAGAGAAAGGTGCCGGCTGCGATATATGGGACCTTAGAAGCCACGCTATCCCGGTACGCGAGAACGATGTTCTCGTGGGCTATCGACTGACCGGTGAGAAATTGTATACGACGAACGCGCCCAGACGGCACGATGAGTTCCTGGCGTCTCTTCTCGTGGTGATTGCTCAAATCGTGAACCACCCTGGCGAAGTCTCTCGACCCAAATCGGAACGGCGGTTCGGCGCCTTTGTCGTCGACACCCACTCACCGGGGTGTCACTGCGCCAGGCTCACCTATATGGGCGTACGCGGCATCTACAATGGCACCGTCCGACTTGATAACGTCTTCGTCCAAGCGGCCGACCGATTGGGAGATGAGGGAGAAGGGTTACGACGAGCCTTGGAAAGTTTGACCATAGGCCGGCTGACCCTGCCCGCTGCCTGCTTGGGAAGTCTTAAACAATGCCTGTGGCTGGCGCGGCATCGGGCGCATCAGCGTGTGCAATACGATCGCCCGATCGGCGAACACACAGATATCGGAGCCAAGATTGTGCGCATGGCGGCACGGGTCTTGGCACTGGAAGCATTGGTTACCATCACAGGGGCCTGGGCCGATGCCAAGACCGATATCCGGCTTGAATCGGCCGCTGCAAAAATTCTCGCCACCGAATGGCTGCTCGACTCAGTGCTTGACCTCTTCCGCATTTATGGGGGGCGCGGGTTCGAAACCTCAGAATCGCTCCGGCTTCATGGAGACCTTCCGGCGCCGATTGAGCGCATGGTCCGCGATGCGCTGATCAATGTTATCTGGGAAGGGACGAACGGTATCTTGACCCTCTGGATCGGGCGTGAAGGATTGGCCGAGTATGTATCCCGAGGCAAGGCTTTCCTGGAACTCCAGACCAGCGAAATGGTACGTGCCTTGCCATTCTTTGCCAAAGTCGCAAGCCGCTCCCTCAACCGCTTGCCTCAGATTGGACGATGGCCGGCTTCCCCCGCACAGGAATCGACGTGGGAGCGGTTTGTTACGGTGAAGTCCCGTGAACTCGCGCAGAAGTCGTTGTGGGCCGTAGCCCGTCATCGTGAAGGCCTCGCACCTAAACAACTGCTGACGACATGCCTGGTCAAAGCCGGGATGCAACTCTTCGCTGTGGAATCGCTCTTGTGGTATGTGGCGCAGCAGGCCGTCCGAAATCATCAGTTGACCGAGGGGCTCTTGCAGCACTTTTGCTCCCAGGTTGAAGACGAGTTCAATCCCAGACCCTTGCTTTCCTTGAGACGCTCGTTATGGCAGGACGACTCGCATGTGTTCCGTTTGGCACAGGATATTCTTGCGGGCAAGGCCGAGTGGCTGGAAGAGGGGATCCTTGCCTGGCATCCGGCCCAGCACAGCCGGGAGAACCAGCTCGTGTTCGCAAAGGGAGAACAGCCGGTGAGAGGTGTCCGATGAGTTACGAAGCAACAGAAGAAGGAGTGAATCAGTTCCTCCAGACCCCCCAGAGACATGAGGATCACCCTATGATGAGGCCAGCATGACGGAAATCGCGGAATACTTCGAATTGGTCAAGGGCCGGTATGGATTGAGCAGCGATTATGCCTTGGCGGAAAAACTGGGGATCGCCCAGCCGGAAGCCAACCTGATGCGCCGTGGACTTAAAGTGCCCAAACCGGAATTGTGCATCAAGATCGCCAAACTTTTGAATAAGAATCCGGTTGAGCTCCTCCTGATCGCTCAAAAAGACAAAGCCCCAAAACAGGCCAAAGAGTACTGGACCTTGGCTCAGACCGCCATTGACGTCATGCTCCATGTCCCGAAGAATCCGAAATACATTCCGCGAAAAGTGGCAGCCATCGGACAGGAACTCCGCCAGCTTGAAACGCAGACCTTGATCTATGAAGGCGCCGAAGCGAATGCGGAAGCCGTTCGACTCGTGCAAACTGCGGAGAAATCCATGGACGCCATCATGGAGCGATGGAACATCTGGAAGAAAGGTGAGGCGCTATACCCAAGCTACCTGCTGGCCAACCAGGCGGCGGTCAAACGGGGTGTCGCGATTCGCCGCCTCATCGTCCTGACACGCGAGCAGATGCAGCAAGAATCGGTCGTCACGGATGCCATTCAGGTCATGGACGACCAATATCGGGCCGGCATCACGATTTTCTTTTCGTTTCGTGAAGAACTTGAGCGGGCGGCCGCCTTCCAACGTTTCGAGGAAGACTACAGACAGCAGGGGGCGGCACGCGATCTCAACACTGCCATCTTTGATAGAGAGATTCTGATCTTTTCCCGATCCTATGGGCAAGTACAGCTCGGCATGGTGGCACCCACGATACCGATTACCATGATCAATCAGCTGGAAATCACGTGGAAGCCGGAGTTACTGCGGGACCTGGACCCGGCTCCGCTCTTCGATATGACCCGGTACGTCTTCGAATACGACGGCGCGCGGGCTTTCAAGACGGAATTGGAGCGATTTACACGGTCGATGCCATGAACTTCCCGTCCGAGCCGTTCAAGATAAAGGTCGTGGAACCCATTCGCCGCACGACCCGCGAACAGCGTGACAGGCTGTTGCGCGACGCCGGCTACAATCTGTTTCAGGTGCCGGCCGAAAGTGTCTACGTCGATCTCTTGACCGATAGCGGTACGGCGGCCATGAGCGACCGGCAATGGGCAGGCCTGATGGTAGGGGACGAGTCGTATGCCGGCAGCAGAAACTACTACCATCTGGAAGAGACAGTTCGATCAATCTTCGGCTACAAACACGTCATTCCGACACACCAGGGGCGCATGGCGGAGAACCTTCTCTTCTCCGTCGTCCTGAAACCGGGTACCTGCGTCCCGAACAATATTCATTTCGATACCACGCGCGCCAACGTCGAACATCAACGAGCGCATGCCCTCGATGTGGTCATCAAGGACGCGTACGACCCACACAGCGAGTTGCCCTTCAAGGGAAATATGGATCTCGCCCGGCTCGAGGACACGATTCATCGTGTGGGCCGCGAACAGATTCCACTCGTGATGATCACCATCACCAATAACAGCGGCGGGGGTCAACCGGTTTCGATGGAGAATATCCGTCACACCCGGACATTGCTCGATCGGCACAGTATTCCCCTGTTCTTCGACGCCTGTCGATTCGCTGAAAATTGCTACTTCATCAAGGAACGTGAAGAGGGATACGCCGACCGGTCCATTGCCGACATTGCCCGTGAACTCTTTTCTTACGGGGACGGCTGTACCATGTCGGCCAAGAAAGACGGTCTCGCCAATATCGGGGGCTTTCTGAGCTTGAACAACGACCGGTGGGCCCAAGACATCACCAACATGCTGATTTTGGTGGAAGGCTTTCCGACATACGGCGACCTGGCGGGCAGAGATCTCGAGGCAATGGCTCGAGGATTCCAGGAAGTGTTGGAAGAGGACTACCTCCGCTTCCGGATCGGCCGGGTTCGATACTTGGTCGAACTCCTCGTCCAATCCGGCGTCCCCC
>CAZNBG010000208.1:0-6086 GCA_964570915.1 uncultured Nitrospira sp.
AATCGAGACGGAATGAAGTGCTGGGTTTTCTTCAGACACAGAAACTGGGCGACCTCTCGATCTCCAGACCAAAATCCAGACTCTCATGGGGCATCGAACTGCCTTTCGATAGCGGCTACGTCACTTACGTCTGGTTCGACGCCCTCGTGAACTATATCTCTGCACTCGAGTACAAACTTGCGACGCCATCGGTGGAGAACTACTGGCCCGCCTCGGTGCATCTAGTTGGAAAAGACATTCTGACGACCCATGCTGTCTACTGGTCCACCATGCTGATGGCGCTGAATCTGCCTCTCCCGGAAACGATCTTTGCCCATGGCTGGTGGACGGTGAATGGCGAGAAGATGTCGAAGAGCCGCGGCAATGTCGTGGATCCGAATAAGATGATGGATGAGTTCGGGCTAGACGCATTCCGGTATTTCATTCTTCGAGAAGTCCCATTCGGTCAAGATGGCGACTTTTCCCAATCAGCTATGGTGACCCGTGTAAACAGCGATCTTGCCAATGGCTTAGGGAATCTCTTAAGCCGAACGTTGACACTGATCGAAAAGAATCGATCTAACCAGATTCCGCAAGCTGGAAAATCCCGAGCGGCGGAGCAGGACCTTCAACAAGCAACGGTTACGCTTCTAAACGAAACATTACCTCGACATCTCGAGCAATTGGAGTTTAGCCGAGCACTCGAGGCTATTTGGCAGGTCGTTCAAATCGCTAACCAGTATGTAGATAAGACTGCCCCATGGAATCTTGCCAAGAATGAAAGTGACGCAGACCAACTCAATACAGTCCTTTACTATATGGCTGAAACACTGCGTTGCTTAGCACTGGCAATATCTCCTTTTATGCCCACGAGTGCGCAATCCATAGGCACTCAGCTCGGGCTTTCGCTCGATTTCAACGCCACCCTACTGCAATCTCCTTTGAGCTGGGGCGACGTGAAAGCGGGCACAGTAATCCACAAAGGTACCTCCCTCTTTCCCCGTATCGAATCGAAACCACAAGGAGCCAAAACCGTGAGCGACGCACCAGTAACTCCGCAACCAACCCCTACTACGACACCGGCATCTGCGGCTGCTACCGCGCCCGCACCCGCCGCGCCTGCGCAAATCACCATCGACGAGTTCATGAAGATCCAGCTCAAGACCGCAAAAGTCTTGAGCGCGGAGCGCGTGCCGAAATCGGAAAAGCTGCTCAAGCTGCAAGTCTCACTTGGTACTGAACAGCGGCAGATCGTCGCGGGAATCGGCAAGAAGTACGAACCGGACCAGCTGGTGGGTAAGACCATCGTCATCGTGGCCAACCTGAAGCCGGCGAAGCTGATGGGCATCGAATCGCAAGGGATGGTGCTGGCCGCCGGCGACAGCGATGTGCGCGGCCTTGCCACCATTCTGGAAGACGTCGAGCCCGGCACCAAAGTGAAATGAGTCCGTCCGGCACGACGCTTTTCTGGGCGCTGCTGTTCCTTTTCATCTTCCCTGTTGCCAATGGTCTCGCCGGCCCGGTTCCCCTGGAACCTTCTCCCTCCTTGCGGTTGAACGAGCCGCAGCCGACCAGGATCATTGTGCGGGTTGTGTCTCATGGATCGATGGTGTTGGGGCATGAAGTCGGCGGCGCCCGCGTCACGATCACAGACGTGGCCAGAGGGGAAATCCTCGCAACCGGAATACAGCACGGCGAGGCTGGCGACCAGAATCAAATCATGCGCACCCCTCGCATGATGGACGAGCCGCAATACAGTACCCGCGCCTCCGCCTCCTTCACCACGACGTTAAATCTCACTCGCCCAACGCTCGTAGATATTGCCGCAGAAGGCCCGTTGGCCTTTCCCGCAGCGGCCCAACGTGCAAGCCAGCGAGTCTGGCTCATTCCAGGACAGGATATGACCGACGATGGCATCGTGCTCGCCTTGTATGGATACATCGTGCGGATCGAGCATCCCACGCCACATGAGCCGCTCATTGCCCGGGAGGATGTCATGTTACGCGCGTCGGTCCGTACCCTATCCGGTTCACTGGTGCGGCCGCACGGCGACTGGGACTCCAGAAAGATCCACATTTATGGAGAAGTATTGATCGGCGACCGCGTCCAGGAACGATTGCAGATGTTCTACAGCGGCCGGACCGCCGAATTTGAAGCCCCGTTCTTCGTCCCGCTCCTTAAAAACGCGCCGGACCGCATCACCCTACGCGTCATTGCCGCAGACCCCGCCGGTGGAAATTTCGGTATCGGCGAAGCAACGTTTCCCGTGCTCAGCGAACGGCTCCGCCCCAATCGTCACTAATCCGCACCGCGTCTACACATTGCTCATCCTCTGTTTCAGACGAAACTACGGATTTCTTTGACAACGTGCGCCCTTCACGTAATGCTGCAACACGGTCAGATCAATACGCTCTCATGAGTCCCCAACAGCATGAAACTGTCGATCATCATCCCTGCTTATAACGAAGAAGCCACCATCGCCGACGTGGTTCGACGGGTGGAGTCGGTCCCTCTCGTAGGAATTCAGAAAGAACTGATCGTCGTCGACGACGCCTCCAAGGATCGAACCCGCGACGTGTTGAAAACTCTGCGGAATATCGTCACGACGAGCCATCAGACGAACAAAGGAAAAGGAGCCGCGCTCAGCACCGGCATTGCCATGGCAACTGGCGACATCGTCATCTTTCAAGATGCGGACCTCGAATACATGCCGGAAGACTACCCTGTTGTCATCGAACCGCTCATTAAGAAACGATGCGACGCCGTGATGGGATCACGTTTCCTGCACGAACGCCCTGTGTTTTGGGGCAGGCGGAAATCTCCCTACTTCACCCACTACATCGGCAATCTCCTGATCATCTGGGCAACCAATCTCCTCTACGGTCGGCACTTCACCGACTATGAGGGCTGCTACAAGGCATTTACTCGGTCGGTGCTGCTCGACACACCGGTGCAATCGGCAGGATTCGAATTCGACAATGAATTAATGTGCAAACTTCTGCGCAAGGGGGTCCGGATCGAAGAAGTCCCCATTCAGTATCAGCCCCGCACCTACGCGCAAGGGAAAAAGATCACCTGGCGCCACGGATTGACGATGCTATTGACCATTCTCAAGTGGCGGTTCGCTCCAATCGAATCCGGCCACACCGTGATCGAACGTAAAGAAGCGGCATAGATGCGGACATTTCCGGCATCGAGGAATTGGATGTTCTCATGATCCGACGCATTTGCCTCATCATCCCTCCATCGCTGTTCCTCCTTGACGAGCGGGTGTTTATGTCCCTCGGCATCTTGAAAGTGGCAGCGGTTCTCGAACAGGACGGGATCGCCGTGGAAATGCTGGATCTCTCCGGCGTGTCGAATTACGAAGACGCGTTATCCGTCCACCTTCAGTCGAGCACGGCACAATGTTTCGGCATCACCGCAACCACCCCGCAAATGCCGGCCACCACCAAAATTCAGGAAACCATTCGACGAATCCGCCCTTCCGCCAGGATCATCCTTGGAGGGCCGCACGTCACACTGGTGTATGCCGCCGTCAAACATGAACGAAAACGATGCGTCATCGGCCGCGCCGCCCGATCCATCAAGCAGTTGAACACGATGTTCGACGTACTCGTGACCGGTGACGGTGAAATGGCCGTCTTCGAAGCGTTAAAAGATAACCCGCCGGCCATTGTGGACGGCGACGACCCGAAGTCCTCCTTATTTTTGAACGACGCCGCCATCGAGGAACTGCCGTTCCCGGCGCGCCATCTGATCGACGTCTCGACCTACCGATACAGCATCGACGAAACGCGCGCGCTGTCGATGATCGCCCAACTTGGGTGTCCGTTCGGCTGCGGTTTTTGCGGGGGCAGAATGAGCCCGTTTCTTCGAAGAGTTCGAACACGGTCGGCCCAGCACATCGTCGACGAAATGGTCCATCTCCACACAACGTATGGTGTCACCGGATTCATGCTGTATGACGACGAGCTCAACGTCAATCCAAAAGTGGTCTCGCTGATGCATCTCATCACCGAGACTCAACGTCGGCTTGGCGTGGAGTTTCGCCTCCGCGGGTTTATCAAGGCCGAACTGTTCACGGACGAGCAAGCCGGCGCGATGTATGAAGCCGGATTCCGGTGGATACTGGTCGGATTCGAATCGGGCCATCCCCGGATTCTCGACAACATTCAAAAGAAAGCCACCCGTGACGACAATACCCGCTGTATGGAGATCGCTCGGCGGCACAATCTCAAGGTTAAGGCGCTCATGTCATTAGGGCATCCCGGAGAATCCGAAGAAACCATTCGCGCGACGCGGGACTGGCTTGTGGAGGTCCGACCGGACGATTTTGACGCCACGGTGATCACCACATATCCTGGCACCCCGTATTTCGACGAAGCAGCGGAAACAGCGCCAGGCGTATGGACCTACACGTGCCCCAAATCCCAAGATCGGCTCCATGGGGTCGAAGTCGACTACTGCCGCGTCGCCGAATACTACAAAGGGGCACCGGGCAGTTACACCGCATTCGTCTATACGGATAGTCTGACCAGCGCCCAACTCGTCGACCTTCGCGACTGGTTGGAAACCGATGTGCGAAAGACCCTCGCAATTCCCTTCAACAGTGCCAACCCCGGGATGCGCTACGAACATTCGATGGGACAGAACGGACTTCCTCCGTTCATGCTGCGGACATCAAGCCGTTCGAAGATCAGCGCACTGCGCAAACACATTCGGGTCATCTCCTCAGGATAACCGTCAAATTGAACCACTCGGCCTCCCCTCATCCCCATGACTCGAACACAGACAATCCCTTGGAAAGGGACCATTCCCGACCGTCAGCACCGTCCACCTTCTTCATCGCAATCCTGACCGTCACGATCGCCACGATTTTGGTCGATGCACACCGAGTCTTCCTGCTGCTGATCCCCGTTTCGTTTCTCCTTGCCGCCCACGGCATCGGACTATTGTTGGATCGCGTGACTCAAGGATGGATGCACTCTTTTCCCACACAGTTCCCCATGCTGCAACTGACCGCGCGGCTTGGCACCGGTATCGCCGTCATCGGTTTACTCACGACGATCCTCGGACAGCTCGGTTTCTACCGCACCGCTGGTCTGCTGCTCTTTCCAGCCATCGCCTGGAGCATTCTCAACATTGTCAGACATCCACCTTCTATTCAGACCTTTCGCCCCTCGATACCCACGGCGATTGGGGGAGCGGCTATTGGGATCGTGTGGGCGATTGTCTGGCTCTGGGCCACGATCCCATCCACCTTCTACGACGAACTGGCCTATCATCTGCCTATCGCACAATCTGCCCTGAGAACGGGAACAATTCCCGCCAATCCCTGGCTATTCTTCACATATATGCCTCACCTTTCGGATCTCTTGCTTGGTTGGGGATTGGCTCTGGCCGGAGACATCGGCGCGCGGGCACTGCATGTGACGTTCTGGATTGCAATCTGGATTGCCGGTTGGGCACTGGTTGAGGTGTTAACCGAATCAGAGACCGTTCCATGGATTGCATGGGTCCTCGCCGGCATGTTCGCGTCATCCGCGACGTTCTTGTTTCTCGGAACGCTTCCATTCGCAGAAACGTCTCTGACCTTTGCCGTCCTGGCGTCCGCGGCATTGATTCTGGGATCTCCGGCTCACGCGGTATGGATTCCGGTCGGACTGCTCTGGGGATTGGCCCTGTCGGTCAAGCTTTCTGGTATCTCCTGGGTGCTCGCCGCCGCGCTCGCCGCTCTGGTGATCGGTTGGCCGCTTCCTTCACTCTTCCGAACCGGACTGCTTGCGCTCGTTATGGAATTGCCCTGGTGGGGCAGAGCATGGTGGATAACCGGCAATCCTGTGTATCCGCTGGGTCATCACTGGATCGGAAATCGATATTGGGATGATGCAAGTCAGGCGCGCCTCCAAGGTGACTTGCCGTCTTACTCGGATTTCTCCAACCTCCCCGCACTGCTTCGTCTCCCCTTGGACATGGTATTGGCTCCGGAACGATTCGGATCCGCCTCGGAATGCGGATGGCTGGCCGTCGCAGCTGTGTGCCTGATGTTGACCCTTCCGCTGTGGACACTGTTCGTGAAGTTTGACCTGATGACGAAGCGGCGA
>CAZNBG010000209.1:0-6065 GCA_964570915.1 uncultured Nitrospira sp.
TCAAGGTATAGGTTCCATTTGCGGCAATCTTGCGCGGCCTGCTCTTGCTCGACCTTGTATGCCCTTGGTCCAGCGAATAATCGATTTGCCGCACGAAAGGATCCGTTCTCCATTTCGCAAGCCACTCCATGGCCGTCTCTAGGATTAGATGTTTTTCCTTTTCTGTGAGCTTTTGCTTTTGCGCCATCATGGCACCGATTACAACGTATGGAAGCCACGCGTTCACTTCAAGGCTTGAATTCCGCAACCGCGAACTTCTTCTTTCCAATTTTAAGACGGCGTTGTTGATGCAACTCAAAGGAGATTAACTTATCGGGATTGGTCTCCTTGACGCCGTCTACTTCGATGCCGCCTTGAATGATCAATCGCCTTGCTTCGCTGCCGCTAGAAATCAAGCCTGTTTTCGAAATCAATTTTGCAAGCCTGATATGACTGCCCTCTCGCATGTCGTTCTCCAGCATGTCGTCCAGTTGTAATGCCACGTGGGCATCGGGGTTGTCAGGAAACTCTTTGGCCTGAAACTTCTGTTGAAACTCGATTCGCGCCTGCCGCCCGATCTCGGCTCCGTGATAGCGCGCCACGATCAATTCGGCGAGCGATTGTTTGGCTTCCATGGGATGAAGGGCATTCACACCTTCCAGGTTCTCGGTCGTCAACAATTCATAGTATCGATGCATCAGGGCATCGCTGATCGACATGACCTTGCCGAACATGTCTCCCGGTTTGTCCTCCAGCGCAATATAGTTTCCGACGCTCTTGCTCATTTTCTTTACACCGTCCGTTCCCTCAAGCAAGGGCATCGTGATGACAACCTGGGCCTCTTGGCCGTAGTCCCGCTGCAGCTCACGCCCCACTAACAGATTGAATTTCTGATCCGTTCCCCCCAACTCCACATCCGCCTTCAGCACGACGGAATCGTAGCCTTGCACCAACGGGTACAGAAACTCATGGACGCTGATCGGCTTTTGCTCCTGATAGCGCTTATGGAAGTCGTCGCGTTCCATCATGCGCGCCACCCGATAGTGAGCGGCCAACTGAATCAACCCATCCGCCGACATCTCCCTCATCCATCGGCTATTGAACTCGATCAGAGTCTTCTCAGGATCGAGAATTTTGAAGATTTGCCGTTGGTAGGTCTTGGCGTTTTCCTGCACCTGCTCCTTGGTCAACGCTTTCCGCGTCTCGGATACCCCTGTGGGATCGCCGATCATCCCGGTGAAATCGCCGATCAGAAAGATGACGTGATGACCGAGATCTTGAAAGTGTTTCAACTTATGGATCAACACGGTATGCCCAAGATGGAGATCCGGCGCAGTCGGGTCGAACCCCGCTTTGACACGCAAAGGACGATGTTCGGCAAGCGCCCTCTTGAGCTTTGCCTCCAGCTCAACCCGTTGAATGACCTCGACCGCGCCACGCTGAATCAGATCCAGTTGCCGATGTAGCTCGTTCATCATCCTCGTTGTTCCATCACCTGCTTAGATTTCGTGGTCGAGACCGTCACGAAAGACTTGAGACGGTCAAATTTCTTGGGCCCGATCCCTTTCACTTCTCGGAGATCTTCCACCCTACGAAAGCCACCGGCTGATTCTCGAAAGGCAATCACACGTTGCGCCATGACTGCACCGATCCCGGGCAACGACTCAAGCTCACCGGCACTTGCGCGATTGAGGTCGAGCAAGTGGCGATCCGGCTGCATCGTCCGCACCGTCTTTCCGATAGTCTCAATCTTCGGCGTCCGCTCATGAGGATGGGGCGAAATCGGAACAATCTCGGCCGGCTTTGCATCGATTGCTCCGGTCGTATGACTCCGAGGCTGAGCATGCCAGATCAGCCCGAAACTGACTCCCATCGCCACGAAGAGCATTCCCAGTTTGAGAAGCAGCGAGCTGATCATCGGCCTGTCTTCTTTCGGACAAGGTGAATCGCGGCCCCCTCGACATCTTCAGTCGCTTCCATCATGCCTTCGGCAAGCGTCGGATGCGCATGGATCATCCCAGCAACGTGATTCACGGTCGCTCCGACCTGCATGGCCAGCGCTGCCTCATGAATCAGGTCGGCGGCATGAACCCCGAGAATATGCGCTCCAAGAATCCTGTCGGTCTCCGCATCTGCAATCACTTTAAAGAACCCGGTGCTGTCACCCGTCGCCTGGGCCTTGCCTAACCCTGAGTAGCGGAAACGACCGACTTTCACGCTCCGGCCGGGATCCCGGCCGCTCATCCGAGCCCGTTCTCTGGCCTCGTGCTCCGTCAGCCCCACCCGTCCGATCTCCGGCAAGGTAAAGATCCCGGCTGGGATGACGTCATAATTGATGGCCTGGTCATGTCCTAGAATATTCTCCACTGCCACTTGTCCCTGTGTCGATGCAACATGGGCCAGCATGGTTTTTCCCGTTACATCCCCGATCGCATAGATGCCGGACGTATTCGTTTCCATCCTATCATCGACAAGAATTTCTCCGCGCCGCCCGACCTCGACGCCGACCTGCTCCAGCCCGATCCCTCGTGAATTCAGTCCCCGCCCGACCGAGATCAACAGCTTTTCTACGGTCGCAGTACTGCCGTCTTTGAAATGGACCACCATGGTCTCCGGCAACCGTTCAAGGTTTTCGACTGTCGTTCCAGTCAGCACCGTGACACCGCGCTTCTTCAGTTCACGTTCCATCGTAGAGGAAATCTCTTCGTCCTCAAGCGGCAAGACGCGTGACTGTAGCTCGACCACCGTCACATGCGTGCCAAGACCACTGTACAAGGACGCGAATTCGCAACCTTCGACCCCAGCGCCGATAATAAGGAGACTGGCCGGGATCTGTGTGAGGTCGAGCATCTGCTGACTGGTCAGAATCTGTCGTCCATCAATCGGGAATTGTGGGACGTTGGGCCACGACGACCCCGTCGCGATCAGGAGTGCATCGGCGTGGATCTTCAGAACACCGCCGTCCGGCTTGGTCACCGCAATGGTGCGCTCATCCTTGACGATCCCTTGGCCGGTGACATGCTCGATCCCCCATTCCTTGAAGAGCGTGCCAATCCCTTTTACAAGCGTGGCCACGACCCTGTCTTTTCGAGAGACCATCCGAGCGAGGTCATAGGTCGCAGGCCCATGGAGAACCAGCCCAAGATCAGCGGCTTTCTTGACCTTGTCACCGAGTTCAACGACGGACAGCAGCGCTTTGCTTGGGATACAACCCCAGTTCAGACAGACGCCGCCCAACTTCTCCCGCTCGACGACCGTGACACGGGCACCAAGTTGAGCCGCACGGATCGCGGCGACATAGCCACCGGGTCCGGCGCCGAGAACAGCGATGTGGGTGTGAGGAGCCATAACAAGGTTGACGTGAAGGTTGCGGTCAGGCGTGCCCACACGAGACGCCGAGGCTCAACCTTGGCATCAACCTTTCTGTTGGCCGGCAAGGAATGCTTCGTATTGTGCGGCCGTCATCAGCTGATCGACTTCTCCCTGATCGGCAAGCTCGATGATCGCGATCCAACCTCTGCCATATGGATCGGAATTCACGACTTCGGGATGATCCTTGAGATCGGCATTGATCTGTGTCACCGTTCCACTCACCGGCGTATAAATCGTCGACGTCGTTTTCGTCGACTCGACTTCTCCGATCTGCTGACCGACCTTGACCGTCACTCCCACTTTGGGCAGATCCAGGAAGACGATATCCCCTAAGGCATCCTGCGCAAAGTCACTGATGCCCACAGTGGCCCGTTTCCCGTCGAGGCGAACCCACTCATGTTCTTTGTGAAATCGCAAATCGGATGGAATCATGTCGGCTCCCTATGAAGAAAATCCAGGATATGCTGAGGCCAATACGCGCGCAAAACTTGGTAACGATGCAAACTTTCGAGGATGGTAGTGGGGCGTGACGGGCAATGTCAAGGAAGGATCGGGACAGAGATGCAACCAAGGAACGGAGGAACAGTTCCAACCCTGTTCCTCCTACTCGCACAGGACGAAATATTGAGCGGAGACAAGCGATTCTAACGAATATGGTTCAGCCGAACATCTCCATGCCGGGGAAGAAATATCCGATTTCGAATTGCGCGGTTTCCGGCGAATCGGATCCATGAACGGCGTTGAATTCAATATTCGTTCCGTGCGCTTTACGGATGGTCCCGGCATCGGCTTTGGCTGGATCTGTCGCGCCCATCAGTTCACGGTTCTTCTTGATGGCATTGTCACCCTCCAACACCAGCACCACCGCAGGGCCGGATGACATGAAGGTGCAGAGACTTCCGAAGAATGGTCGGGCTTTGTGCACGGCATAGAATCCTTCGGCCACCGACTGGGACATGCGCATCATTTTCATAGCGATCGGCTTCAGTCCAGCCTGCTCGTAGCGATGCAGGATATCTCCGCTGACGTTCTTCTTGACGGCATCCGGTTTGATGATTGCTAACGTTCTTTCGCTCATGGTCTCTACGCTTCCTCCAAATCGTTAACGCCTCCATTGAATGGGGCCGCACATTATAGGAGGGCGTTCGTCCCCCTTGCAAGCATGCCATGGTTCGACAGCAGGAGGGTTGATCAGTATCGCTGAATCTATGATTGGCGTTCGATGACCACAAGCATGCGAAAGGCAAGAAGCTGGCCAAGCCGTTCCAATGTCCGCTCCAATCGCAGGACCGGCGTCACCAGCCACTCCGGCAAGAGCGAAGGGTGGTCGAACCCGCCGCTCAACGGATAGGCAACACAGGCCATTCGTCGGATATGTCGAAGGGAGAATCCCGGATAGCGCGCATGGAAATGAGATCGATTGCGCTCAAACAGGATGGTTGCGACGGCTTGATTGGCGTCAAACGGCCGGCGCTCCGGCTGCGGAGGCTTGAGCACGAGCGGGTCTTGCGTGTCATCCGCCGGCTCCGGATGAAACCACCGATAGATGGGCCACGAGACCCACGAGAGGTAGGGATCCATGACAATGATCCGGCCCCCGATTCGGAGGGTACGCTGGGCTTCATCGAAAAAGAGTGCGACATTCTCGATATGATGCAAGGAATCAAAGAGCACCAGATTCGCCAACGAATCAGTCTGAAACGGCAGTCGTTGCGCATCGGCAACCACGTTCACCCACGGGACCATCACCACATCCGTACAACAGACTCCAGGCACATGGTCTTTCAGATTGCCGGTTCCTGCTCCAAGCTCCACCGTGCGCCCGGGCGCAAGCCAGGCGGCGATCTCCCGATACCAGTCTCCATACAGTCGCCGGAGCACCGGCTTGCGCTGCCACACGAATCGATCCCGATGCAGCCCCTCACTGGACATTACACGGCCTTCAGGCGGACGAAGCCGTATGCCGTCATCTTCAACAGCAACCCACCGTGCCGAAATCGCTGAATGTTGGTGCTTCCATAGGTTCGTGCTTGATAGCGAATGGGAATTTCTAAGATATGCAGGTTCAGCTTCGATGCGCCGAATAACAAGTCGAAATCTCCGAAGGGGTCAAACTCGCCGAAATAGTGCCGATTGGCAGCCAACCGTTCGTAATCGCGTCGAAACAACACCTTGGTTCCACAGAGCGTGTCCTTGAGTCGCTGGTTCAAGAGCCAAGAAAATGCGAGCCCAAAAATCTTGTTTCCAATTAAATTGAGCGAGCGCATGGCTTGCGCCTCCATGGGATAGACAAGCCGGGAGCCGTTGATGAATTCGCCTTTTCCATTTGCGATGGCCTCGTAGAATTTCGGAAGCGCTTCGGGTGGCATTGTGAGATCCGCGTCCAGAATCATGAGTACGTCGCCCAAGGCGTGCGCAAAGCCTTCGCGGACCGCATCACCCTTCCCTTTCCCATTCTGCACGAGCATCTTGATATTCTTGCCCGGATAAAAACCCATGACACGCCGAATCTCATCCGGCGTTCCATCAGTCGAATGTCCGTCGACAAAAATGATCTCTTGGCGGCCGCCGAACCTCGGTATCCGCATGAGCACGGCATCGATATTTCCCCGTTCATTTCGGCAGGGAATGCCGATCGTCCTCGAATAAGGGCCATCCGGCCCTCCGTAGCCGGGGCCGGCCCACCCATAGAGGACCAAACACCAGCCCCCGAA
>CAZNBG010000210.1:0-5968 GCA_964570915.1 uncultured Nitrospira sp.
ATAAAAGATGACCGGTAGGCTGAGAATGACGGCCGCGAGCAACGAGACCTTGATCGAGGCGAACAGCGCCTCCGTAGGTCCATAAAACGCCAACTGGTTCGGGAACGGCTTATTCAGCCAAGCGACCATCTCGGCTGAAAAAGAAAACGTCACAATCAGCGAACCCAAAAGGGTTGCACCGATAATGATCAATCGTCGCTTGACGGTTGCAATATGGACGACAAGCGGATTGACAACCTGTTCCATAACCACAGATTCAGCCACACGGATGGCCGACAAACGGCCGGCCCCTCATTGGGTAGGCTGGAGCCCTTGTTCACGATAGTGGCGAATAAGTTCGGCGAGTTTGTCTTTCTTCGCCAGTTTTTCTTTTTGCATCCGCTTTTTCTCGACCTCTTCGGTCGGCGTCAGGACATGGCGTTTCTGCAGTTCGTTCAGTTCATGATCCAAGCGATGATGGGACTCTTCCAGTTCCCGGAATTCGGTGTTGGAGTGGCGAAGCTGTTCGACAATCGCGTCTTCCGTCAACATGCGACACCTCCTGGTTTGGTTGAGTCTGTTTAGACTGATTCACCTCCACCGGCAAACGCACGGTCTCGATGTCGGCCGCCCTGTATCACAAGCGGGTTCATTTCCATCAGCACGGCGTCTTCAATGGGATTGATGTAATAATGAGGGCGTGTACCGACCTGGACGAAACCCAGGCGAGTGTAGAGCGTGCGTGCTGGTTCGTTTGAAGCCCTGACTTCGAGAACCGCCCGACCGGCCCCTTGCTCCAGCCCCAGACGAATGGCTTCAGCCGCAAGAGCTCGTCCAACTCCTTGCCTCCGCATGGATGCTCTGACGGCTAGGTTCATCAGTCGAAGCTCTTCAAACACGATCCAGAAACAATGGTACCCGATAATGCTTGCTCCCGCCAGCGCCTCCGAGTTCCCACCATGCACCGCAACAAAAAAATGCGCGAACTGATTTCCCGTCAATTCTGCTTCCATCATTTTGCGCGTCCAGGGGGCCGAGAAGCAAGCCTCTTCCAAAGAGAGGATGTCCGGCAACATGTCCGGCGTCGCCGGGAGAATCTCAAATTCGGGAAGCGTCCTGCTGCTCATACGTCAGGTATGTTCTACCGACGAGGACCTCTGGCCAATCGTTCGGCAATTTTTTTCTCGATGCGCTTCTGGCGTCGTACGACCGGTGACATCCCCCCCGACCGCTCATATTGGATTTCCGCTTCCGCCTTCTGAACATAGAGTGGTGCAACCGCATCGTCCGCAATCTCACCTCGCCGGAGCCGTTCCATTCCGAGTAAAGCCACTTGCACGGCCGAAGGTTTGAACACGTCGACAGATCCTATCGTCACGGTCACAGACGCGGGCAATGCCGCTCGAATTTCAGATTCCATCGACGACCATCCGTCTCCGAACACCAGCGTGCACTCGGTGAGGCTTTGTGCCAAGGCCTTTGGACTTCCGACTTGTTCAGTCAGCACGCGATTCAATCGTCCATCCTGCCCCCAGCGAAAAATCGCCCAGTACACTTCCCCTCGACGGCTGATCAACACCGGACAGACCGGAACCGTGACCGTTCCCACATTCCATGCCATCGCTTCCAAGGTCGGTACCAGTGCCAATGGACGTCCACTCGCAGCGCGCAGCCCTAAGCACGTCGCAAGCCCCACACGGATACCGGTAAACGAGCCAGGCCCGATCGAACACGCAAATCCGCCGATGTCACGAAGTTGTAATCCGGATTGAGCGAGGACTCGATCGATCGTGGGCAGAAGCAGAGAGCCGTGGGCACCGCCGGCTTCCTGCTCATGCGTTGCCAGGACGAGGTCGTCGTTAAGAATCGCCACACTCTGCCAGGACGTGGCCGTTTCAACCGCAAGAATGTTCATAGACGATTATGAAATCTGTCCTAGGTCTTCCGCTTTGATCGCTTGATTCTGATGCATTTCGTGGAAGATGACCTGTACCGTGCCTTGCCCCCGACCATCTTCTAGGGAAATCTTGAACGGACGGAGCAGCCGTACGTCCTGATCGGCGATGGCTTCCGTCGGAGGATGCCCCATCTCCTTCAGCCGCCGAAAATCGTCGTATTGGATCGTCGCTTCCACCTCTCCGTTGGACCCCAGCGCATCTTCTTTCACCACCAATAGTCGACGGTCGAACCACAGGCTGCGGATCGGTCGACGCGATGCGCCGGCTCCCCCGCTTACCGGAGCATAGACGTCAAGACGATATCGGTTTTTATCTTCCGCTAACTTAACCGTCTCATCCTTGCCGATCGAACTCGTGCCTAACACACCACCGACGGCCCATACACTCAACTGAGAGAATCGAGCAAGCTTCCCCAGCTCTTTCATATCGGATTGGCGACCGGTATAGACCTTCCCTTCCATGGGAAGACGGAGCTTATACCATTCATCGGCTTGAACAAACTCAAACAGTTCACTCCCGATGGGCGTAAACCCTCTGAGGCGTAAGGCATTCGGCCGGCGATAATAGACCGCCCCCTCAACTCGAGACACGATGGGAATGAGTCCCCCTCGCACCTTGGCGCTAAACAGTCCTTTCAGGGAATGAACCGACGCATTTCGCTGGCGCAACAAGGCCGTCAATTCATCCGCTGTGACCGGTTTGAGCAGCGGCTCTTCCTTTGGTGCCATGAGGGCACAACCCGTCAAGAGCATGACCGCAAACGGCACAACAGCCGACGCAAAGGCCTGGCGCCTCACGATCGTGCGTACTGTATGGTCAGCACAGCCCTGATTCCTACGCCAATACCACATCGAGCGCCTCTCGCACTTCTTGGATGCCGATCAAATCCATCCCCTCGATAGGATCCAACTTGTTCAGATTGCGCTCAGGCAAAATGCAGCGTTTAAATCCCATCTTGGCTGCTTCGCGGATGCGCGCGTCGGCTTGGCTGACGGCACGCACCTCTCCGCCTAACCCCACCTCTCCCAATACCAACATCCCAGGCTCGACTGGCACCTCCCGCAAGCTCGATGTGACAGCCGCGACAATACCCAGGTCGATCGCCGGCTCATCGATATGCATCCCGCCGACGACGTTCACATAGACATCCTGCCCGGAAAGATGCACACCCAACCGCTTCTCCATCACGGCGAGCAACAGCGACACTCGATTCAATTCCACCCCATTCGCCATCCGTTTGGGCATCGCATAGCTGGTCGAAGAAACCAACGCTTGGAGCTCCACCAGGATTGGTCTGGTCCCTTCGAGACTCGATACAACCACCGATCCAGTACTCCTTTGAGGGCGCTCAGCCAAGAACAGCTCCGAAGGATTGTTCACCTCTTCAAGCCCCGCATCCTTCATCTCAAAGACACCGATCTCATTCGTCGATCCAAAGCGATTCTTCACGGCTCGAAGAATCCGGTAGCTATGTCCCTTGTCTCCTTCAAAATAGAGAACTGTATCGACAATATGTTCCAGCAACCGAGGCCCCGCGATCGCCCCTTCTTTGGTGACATGCCCAATGATAAAGACAGGAACTCCAGCCCGCTTGGCAAACCACATGAGCTGCCCTGCCACTTCCTGTACCTGGCTAATGCTGCCGGGAGCAGAGGTCAGCTGTTCCGTATATACCGTCTGGATCGAATCGACGACCACCGCTGCCGGCTCGATTTCCTGTACCGCTTTCAGAATCTGTTCAAGGGACGTTTCGGCCAAAATGAGCAAATGCGGATGTTCGATGCCTAGACGCTGCCCGCGCATCTTGATTTGCCGGGGAGACTCTTCGCCGGAAACATACAGAACCGGTGTGTCCCGTGCAGCCAACTTCGGTAGAACCTGTAACAGAAGCGTCGTCTTGCCGATCCCGGGGTCACCTCCGATCAAGATCACCGCGCCGGGAATCACGCCACCCCCCAACACTCGGTCAAATTCCCCGATATGGGTGAGGCGACGATCCTCTCCTACGACCTCGATGTCAGCAATAGGCGTTGCTTGGACTTGAACTGTTTTCACAGCAACAGGCCGGCCCTTGCCGGTTGCCGCCTGCCGCTCCTCCTTCATGGTGTTCCAGCCGCCGCAGTCAGGACAGCGGCCAAGCCACCGTGGCGCTTGGTGCCCACAGGATTGGCAGGAAAAAACGATCTTGGGTTTCAACAATTACCCTCACAGAGAAACGAAATACTGCGGCTATCTTAATGGATGCACGGAGGGAAGAAAAGCCGGGAATATCAGAGCCGCAAAGCACAAAAACCCCACCGGGCACCTTGAAGTTTGGACGAAATGGGAGCTTCAGCGACATCGCACCCCAGAAACTTTGGCCTTGACGGGCTACCGAAATGTGCCCTATTTTCACACTTGTTGATTAACTTTGTCATATTTTATGAAGCTCTCGAAAAAAAGCGAGTACGGTCTTCGCGCGTTACTTGAACTGACGTTGGCCCATGAAAATACCACGCTGCAGCGGCATGACATTGCGGCTCGACAGCATATCCCCATCGAATTCTTGGAGCAAATTCTTCTTATGCTCAAACGAGCCGGGCTTATCTCCAGTCGACGAGGGGTTAAGGGAGGATACGCCCTCATCAAACCGCCGAAGGATGTCACACTGGGGCAAGTGATACGCATCCTCGACGGCCCTCTTGCTCCAATCGGGTGCGTCAGTAAGACCGCCTATCGAAAATGCAGCGATTGTCCCTATGCGAATATGGCGTGCTGCCCAGTGCAACAGGTGATGGGGACAGTCCGGGACGCGATTGCTGGCATCTTGGATCACTATACACTGGCCGACTTTGCATCCGACCGTCACAAGAGCTAACCATCAATGGATACGGTCGTTCTTGTCCTGATTACGTTCGTGGCCGCCACGGTGAATGGCGCACTGGGATACGGCTTCTCTTCAATCACTGTTCCTGTCGCCTTGTTGTTTTACACCAATCGCATTTTGAACCCGGCCCTCGTCCTCATTGAACTCGTTCTCAATAGCTACGTGTTGTTCATGAATCGAAAAAGCGTTCCAAGCATTTGGCGACGCGTGACTCCTATTCTGATCGGATTGGTGATTGGAATCGGCATTGGCAGCTCCATTCTCTTTCTGGTTCAGCCGGCATGGATCAAGTTCGTCACCTATTTCTTTCTCCTACCGTTGATCCTGCTTCAGGCCGCCGGTATCCGGAAACCTATTCAAGCTGAACGTGCCATTGCAGTCCCTTTTGGGGTGGGAATCGGTACACTGTATTCTGTCACAACCATTTCCGGTCCTCCGCTTGCGCTTCTCTTCAATAATCAGGGCTATGCCAAACAAGATTTCCGAGCCGCACTGGGCGTCATACGTGTCGCTGAATCCTCTCTCACAGCCATCGCGTATGGAGTTATCGGTTTCTACAGCGCCGGCAGTATGGAAATCATTCCGTACATTATCCCCAGTGTCGTGATTGGGATCCCATTAGGAACGTATCTTATTCGTTTAATGGATCCGGAGACATTCCGGCGCATTTGCATGGCGTTCGATGGGTTGGTCGTTGGATTCGGGCTATCTCGAGTCTTAGTTGAGTTAGACCTCGCCTCAACCGTCACCACCTATAGCATTCTGTCGATCGTGATTCTGGTGAACGGCTATTTGCTGTTCCGGTTTTTTAGGGATCGCGCCGCCCCCCAGCAGATTCCGTCATGATGACTTCCCACCTTCGGCCTTTTACAGCTGTGGTAACTGGCTGAAAAACCTATCCTCTTCTGGGATCTTCCGCTATTGCCCATAGTAGTGCTTGAAGGTTGAATCCTTCACACCTGCATCATTCATCGTCCATCTAAAAACATAACAAATTGATTATTAACGTTTCTCTCGTGATGGCAAGGCGGCATTTCTTTTGCTATAGCCATCTACGCCTAGGGAAATCGCGAGGTGTTGATATGTGGTCGCTACCTCCGTCATTGATGAAAATCATATACCAAATTTCAACCGCAGGGAGAGTTGTCTATGGTAACTAGTCATA
>CAZNBG010000211.1:0-2785 GCA_964570915.1 uncultured Nitrospira sp.
ACGGGTCACACCGGCCATGCAGGCAGGTGTAGCAGATCATGTGTGGAGTCTCGAAGAAGTGATTTCCCTTATAAAATAAGGGGTTTGATTTGTGTTTTTGAGCGTTTTAGATATGGTAGGATTGACTTGTCCGACGCTGAACGCTAAAATTCGGCGCCCTTGGGAGGGGGACCATGCTCAATCTACCTATCATTCTTCACATCACCAAGGAATGGAAGCCAGAGATTGGGAAGTTTTCTGCGCACTGCCTGGAATTCGATTTGGTTGTCTCCGCTCCAACTGAGGATCAGCTTCAAAAGCGTTTGGCGTCAGTTCTAAAAGCGCATCTTGATTTTGCCCATGAGCATAATTTGAATCCCCTCAAGAAAGCACCTGAACACTTTTGGGAAAAGCTCAAGGATGGGAATTACCGGATCATAAGAATTATTAGAATAATAGAAGATCAAACGAAAGATAAAGTACTTTGGACCGAGGATCACTGTCAGGCACAACTCGTAGGTTAGATTTAGAAACCTTCCTCACTATTCTCCGCTCCAATTTCGGTGTTCAGTCCACCTGTTCCAGCCGTTCCATTAACCTCTATATAGAGGTTCCATCTCTGGTAGCAATGTATGGCGCGAGGTTTAAGAGCTGGCACATCATGGACAACCCACCCGATAGTAATGTGGAAATAGAAGAGATCCAAGCTGCATTGCGTGGCTTAGAGATTGAAGAATCTGACTTCTGGCCAAAGGTCGCCAACTAACATCGCCTTGTTCGTTTAGGCAGATTTGCGTGAATGTTCAAGGTTTCAAACTGACCCACTACCCTGACTCCTGACGACCTTGACTTGACCCTGTTGGTCCTATACACTGCCCGATGCTCTTTTTCTAGAATTTTCAAAGCGATCGGAGATCAGATTCTTAACAGTTCGATAGCCGCTTTCCTTGCGGTGAAGCGATCGATGTGACGTTATGCTTGATGCGTTGAGCGAGAAGTTTGAGAAAATCCTGAAGAAGCTCCGTGGGCAAGGTGTGCTCACGGAGCAGAATATTACCGACGCGTTGAAGGATGTGCGGTTTGCGCTTCTTGAAGCGGACGTCAACTTTAAGATTGTCAAAGAGTTCATCGATCGGGTCCGTCAAAAAGCAATTGGGCAGGAAGTTCTACAGAGTCTGAGTCCCGGGCATCAGGTCGTCAAGGTGGTCTGGGATGAGCTACGGGAGATGATGGGGCACGAGCGGGCGAGGCTTGCCCTGAGCTCCAAGCCGCCGACCGTGGTGATGATGGTCGGATTGCAGGGTGCCGGGAAAACAACGACCTGTGGCAAGCTGGCTCAGCTATTTAAGAATCAAAGCAAACGGGTCCTATTGGTTGCAGCTGATCCACGTCGGCCTGCGGCCGGTGAGCAATTGAGTGCCCTTGGTCGAGATCTCGGGGTGGAAGTTCATCGCGCTGATCAGGTTCAGGCTTCGCAGGCCGATGTCGTGCGTATCTGCCGCGCAGGGCTTGACCGAGGACAAGAACAGGGCTTCGATCTCGTCATCCTGGACACCGGAGGACGGTTGCATATCGACGACGACTTGATGGGCGAGCTGGTCGCCGTGAAGGCAGCTGTCGCTCCTCATGAGGTGCTGTTGGTTGCCGATGCGATTACTGGTCAGGATGCCGTGATGATGGCCGGCCAATTTGACCAGAAGATTGGGCTGACCGGCGTTATTCTGACCAAAGTAGAAGGTGATGCACGTGGAGGAGCGGTCTTGTCCATTCGGGCCACGACCGGCAAGCCCATCAAGTTTATCGGGGTCGGCGAAAAACTGGATGCGCTTGAGCCGTTTCATCCGGACCGTATGGCCTCCCGTATTCTCGGGATGGGCGATGTGCTGTCGCTCATTGAGAAAGCGCAAGAGAGCATTACGCGGGAACAAGCCGAGGAGGCTCAGAAGCGGCTGACCAGCAATACGTTCACCCTGGAAGATTTCCGGACCCAGCTCGGACAAATGAGTAGAATGGGCTCATTCGAGCAGATTCTGGGCATGCTGCCGGGCGGACAGAAATTAAAACAAGCGATCGAAGGTGACAAACCGGAGCGGGAGATAGGTCGCGTGGTTGCCGTGATCGATTCGATGACCGCGCGGGAACGCCGCGATCATACGATCATCAATGGAAGCCGCAAAAAGCGAATCGCTCGCGGCAGTGGAACGACCGTGCAGGACGTGAATCGGCTCATCAAGCAATTCCTGTCCGCAAAGAAGTTGGCAAAAGCGATGACCGGTGCGGGAGGGCGTCGACAGCTTGCCCAACTCTTGCGCTCTCAGTAGGCGCTCTTCACATAAGCTCAAAACCGTGTAAAGGAGGATCGTTGTGGCTGTACATTTGAGATTAGCACGAACAGGGCGACATAAACGCCCGATGTATCGGTTGGTAGCGGCTGATTCGCGCAAAGCCCGCGATGGGCGTTTCCTCGAGATCCTGGGAATTTTTGATCCCTTGAAAGAGGCCGGTCTACCGGAGCTCAAGCAGGAGCGAGTCCTCACGTGGCTTCGCCACGGCGCTCAACCGACGGTGACTGTGCGGACGTTGTTGCGCAGGGCGGGAGTGTGGAAGCAGTTCGAGGCCGAAAAACAAGCCGCTCAGAAACAGGCGCCTGCCAAATCCTAACGTGGCTAATAGTGAATGAGCTGGACACTGTGACGGTAGGACAGATCGAGCGGCCCTTTGGCGTCAAGGGGGAAGTGAAGGTTCGACCGCCACCCGATGTGCCGGGCCGATTCGAAGGATTTAAGCCAATCAACCTTGTGGCCAA